>DASPKH010000152.1:0-3019 GCA_035628175.1 Patescibacteria group bacterium | reverse complement strand
ACGAGGATTAAAAAATTATACGCGACGTAACCAACAGCCCCGCAAATAAGGATTGTCAACAGCGCACGCTTATTGCGCAGGCTTTTTAAAAAAGCTTGCTCTTCCATTGAAACCTGAGTGGAATCGTGTAGCGTTGGGCTTTTAAAAGAATCGTCGCGGTTATTCGCAAAAACAACTTTTTTCTTCTCCCCCGCTTTTAAAAGATTGCTCCGCAGCTCGCGCATTTTTAAAATATCACCAGACTTCGGTAGCTTTTCGATCTCAATAATATCACCTGTTTGAAATTCTTTGTAATGCTTTGCCTGCACTTCGATTTCCGTGCCGGAGAGTGTAAAAAAATAATATGTAGAACTTGACCTGTTATTGCCGGAACCGCTTGTGCGTGTCTCTTCGAGTTTGCTGTCGAGCCGTCCGCGAATTACCTTTTTCTTGCCGTATTCTAAATCCTTTCTGGCATTCCAAAGCGTAATACCTACAATGATAATAGGTGCTACTGCAAAGATCCCCAGAAATACTGCTAAAAAACCTTCAGGAATACCTCCGGCAATAAAGTAGAGTACACTATACCACACAATGGAAAACAGCCCTATGCCCAAAATATTCTTCGTGCGTGCGCGCTTTAACTCGTGAATTTCCATATGAGTCAGTGGCACAAGCTTTTCGCTGTATTCGGTGCTGGTTTCTTCTGTTTTCATGGTAATATATCTGGTTTTAAAAAGAAGCTTTCGGCTGCAAAATAACGGACTTCTCTATTGTGACCAAACTTTTACAGCGCAAAACCTTACTTTTAAAAGCATTTTTCGCAGATTCTTTAAAAATCGGTAATTTGCATTTCTTATTCACCATTTCACTTTTTAAAAAGAATTGTAAAAATTTCATGTCGCAACGTTACAAGTATTACGATTTTCTGATGTCAGCCTTTGTCACTGTGCTCATCTGCGCTAATATGATCGGCGCTGCAAAAATTGTGACCTTCTGGGGCTTTACCTTTGGTGCGGGAATTCTCTTCTTCCCACTCAGCTATGTTTTTAATGATGTATTGACTGAAGTGTATGGCTACAAGCGCGCGCGGCGTGTGATATGGGCTGGATTTGCGGCACTCACATTTGCATCGTTGATGGCATTATTAATTGTAGCACTTCCTCCCGCTTCGGATTGGAATGACCAAGCGGCATACGAAACTGTTTTCGGCGGGACATGGAGAATTGTACTAGCATCACTCATCGCATTCTGGACAGGAGAATTTGTCAATTCTTTTGTGCTGGCGAAATTAAAAGTAAAAACTGAAGGAAAATTTCTCGCGCTCCGCACAATTGCCTCAACTGTATTCGGTGATGCTGTGGATTCACTTATCTTCTACCCTATAGCATTTTACGGAATTTTTTCGAATGACCTTTTAATCACAGTAATGATCACCAATTACATTTTAAAAGTGCTATGGGAAGTTCTCGCAACGCCAATCACATATAAGGTTGTCGGATTTTTAAAACGCCATGAGCAGGAAGATTATTACGACGTGAATACCGATTTCAACCCATTTTCTATTAAAGTGTAGTGTGCAGTAAGAAAAAGCAGAAATCCGATTTGGCGAAGCAGGAAATTTACTGTAAATTGCTTTTAAAATATCTAAATCATTGCCACAATACGCTTTATGGAAACCACGCAGCAAAAGCCAACACTCTGGCGCACCATCATACACGACATCAACCGTGACAAACGCTGCCATAATAATAAAGAAGGCCGTCATATATCGGTCTTTCACCGCATTACGGCTTTTGCGGTGCTGGCCTACGCGGTAATTCTCGGGCTGGAAAGTTTTAAAAATCCGGAGATAAATGGCATTCTTCATGCTCTTGATATAGCCATCACGTTCTTTTTTGGTATAGAACTCGTGCTACGTATTATGGCAGAATCTCATCACTTAGATAATAGTGAAGGGCATCCACCTGTAAGGCATACAACGCTAGATTTTTTCAAACAGCGTATATGGGAAATCAATGGAAAAAAAGAGCTGGTTTTAAAACGCAAATTCACGCATGACAACTTCTGGAATATTTTTGATTTCACGATCATCACTGCCAGCATCATTGCCGTCACATTCCATTTTACAGCGCATCCAGAACTTATCTTTGCCGCGCGACTCCTGCGTATTTCACGGATTCTCCTGCTCTTTGATTCATTTGAAGGTATCCGCGTCACGCTTGATAAGGTTATAAAAGTTCTACCGACAGTGCTGCACTTTGGTTTTTTGCTTTTCACACTCCTCTACTGTTATGGCATTTTGGGAACATTCCTTTTTGCAGACAGGCCTGAGTATTTCGGTAACATCTTTACTGCACTCATGACGCTTTTTAAAACGCTTACGCTCGACGGCTGGACGGAAACAATGGGCGAATTGTCCATGGGCTATGAATTTGCGCCACTGTATTTTGTGAGTTTCGTTGTCATGACCGCGCTTGTCTTTTTAAACGTATTCATCGGTGTTCTTAGTGATTCGGTGAATAATGAATTTACCGATAAGCAGGAGGTTTTAGTAGATAAACAAGATAAAATCCTCGCCAAACAGAAAGCAATCCATGAAGAAGAAGAGCGCATCCGCAGAATTCTCCGTCAGGAAATGGTTTGTATCGTAGAAATGCGTAATGATTTAAAAAGCCTGCATGAGGAAATTCGCCGGGAGCGACTTGAGTTGCGCACTGACAAGGAATCTACCCCAATTGAGACAGTTCTAATTCGGGAATGATTGTAAAAAATGCTTTTAAAAGAACCCTTCATACAGGTTGCAGGAATTATTGATCAAGCCGAAGCTGACATGCTCGTACGCGCAGGCGTAAAGTATCTTGGCTTCCCGCTGCGACTGGACTTTCATAAAGAAGATGTGAGCGATGCGGCGGCAGCAGAAATTATTCGTTCCTTGCCGGAAGGCCACTATGGCGTTCTTATCACCTATCTCGATACGGCTGTGGAAATCAACGAACTTCTTTTAAAACTTGGTACAAATCACGTACAGATTCACGGC
>DASPKH010000151.1:0-4376 GCA_035628175.1 Patescibacteria group bacterium | reverse complement strand
TACTTTTAAAAACTCACTTGCCGGGTTTGGTGATAATGTTATTCCTGCATCTTTAGAAGAAGCCTCCTGCACCAGAATACTTTTCGCTTCATGCTCCTTGCGTGTACCATCATACGCTACATCTACCAGCTTGTACCAGTATTCTCCTGCTGCTACATCTTCATCATTAAAAAAGTAATTCTTTCCATATGCACTGGAGCCTAGACCACGAAGCTCTGTGTCTGTGATATAGGAAGCTATCTTTTTAAAAGAATTCTCTCCGCCTGAACTTCTATATAGCTCAAAGCCCGCATTTTCTACTTCGCTTGCAGTCTTCCAAGAGATATTCACTGATTTTCCGGCAGCTTTCAATGAAAAATCCACCAGCTCTACCGGAAGAGGTGTATCGTCTGTGCCCTCGAACATTGTCACACGGTTGTTAACTGCATCAGCCACGAAGAGTTTACCGTCAGGTGTAATGGCTACTCCGTAGGGATTATTCATTCCGCTCTGTGTAGTGGCAGCTGAACTAGAAGTAAAGTTGCTTTGCCCGAGCACATTATCAGCATTTGCTCCATTGCTTTTGGATGCTGCATTATTATAGATCACCACACGGTTACTGCTCGACGTTGCTACAAAAAGACGTCCGGCAGGACTAATCGCTACATCCCGGGGGAAATTCATCCTGCTTTGTGTTGTTGCTCCAGAACCACTCGTAAAATTTGCCTGTCCGAGCACACCATCAGCATTTGCTCCATTCGTTTTGGCTGCTGCATTGTTGTACCACGTTACCCGGTGAGTAGTAATTTGAGCTACCCAGAGCCTTCCATCACCGTCTACAGCAAGCCCGAATGGACTTCCCAGTGAGCTCTGTGTAGTGGTTGCAGTATTGGTTGTAAAGTTGCTCTGCCCGAGCACACCATCAGCATTTGCTCCACTGCTTTTGGATGCTGCATTGTCAAAACGAAGCACACGGTTGTTAGATTGGTCAGCTACCCAGAGATTACCGGAAGAATCCACAGCAACCGCCCTGGGGAGATTCATTCGGTTTTGTGCTACAGCACTGCTGTTTGCCGTAAAGCTTGCCTGCCCGAGGACGACATCAGCATTAGGGCCATTTGAGGAAAGAGAATGTGCATTATTGAATTTCAGCACGCGGTGATTACTGGCATCAGCTATCCAGAGAGTTCCATTATGGACAGCAACTCCATATGGAAGATTGAGCGTATTGGCCGCGACCGTTCCTCCCCGGTTAGCACTGGTACTGGTAAAGTCTGCCTGTCCGAAGACTAGTTCTGCTGTGGGTTGGTTACCTGTAAGAGGATAGCTAAAGCGGAGCACACGGCTGCTTGCTAAATCTACTACATATATTTTGTTGTTCACAAGGTCTATGGCTACCTTTATAGGAGTATCCATGCCCTCAGTGCCGTTGCCAGATGTCCTTGAAGTAAAATTCGACTGTCCCATGACATAGGTGGCATTCATGCCATCTGTCCACTGGGCTTGTGCTGAAGAATAGATATTAAAAAAGATTAACGTAGCAAATAGTACAAAATAGTACATAGTTTTCACCTGGTAAAGCGGAATATAGATTTAGTAATGACCCTGATGAATGTAAAGCGTCCAGAATAGAAGTAAGATAATTGCGGCTCAAAAGCCAGCATCTATGGACACTAAATAATTATAACACAAATATATAGGGAAATTTGTATACTTTAGGTATTCTCAGAACACGGGAAAATCACGCAAATTTCAGTCAAACTCTTTAAACACAAAGATTTACAACTACCTTCAAATCAGAGAAAGCTCGTTATACAAGGTATTTAACTCCAAATTTTGATTATGGCAGCATTTCTATTCGCCTGGAATCCCATCAAATGGCCGTGGGGCGACATCGAGGACGACATTAATCATCTTGAAGAAACCGGCGTTCTCCGCGAACATTGGAGCTGTGCGAGCCACCGCAAAATCAAGCCGGGCGACCGCGCTTTTATCGTGACGGTGGCGGTGGCGCCGAAAGGCATTGTGGGTTCGGGCACTGTGGCGTCGGAGCCGTTTCTCGCGGAGCACTGGAGCGGTAAGGAGAAAAAGCGGGCCTTGTATTATCGGGTGAAGCTGGAAATTGATATTCTGCTCAACCCGAAAATTGACCCGATTCTCACGCTCGATGTTTTAAAACTCGGTGCGCTGGAGCATCAGCAGTGGGCGCCGCAGGCCTCGGGCATTTCCATCCGGCCGGAAGCTGTTGATGAGCTGGAAGCCGTGTGGTTTGACTTTCTGGCAACGCAGCCGGTGCGCTATAATCCTTTTAAAAACACGCCGAAGCACAATATTCACCCCGAAAATATCACGCTCTCGCGCTACGAACGTAATCCGTTTGCGCGGCAGGAATGCATTGATGCTCACGGGCTTTCGTGCGTTGTGTGCGGTTTTAATTTTGAAGAAATGTATGGTGAAAACGGGCGGGATTTTATTCATATTCACCAGATTCAAAGCGGCGATGAGATTAATCCGATTGAGGATTTGCGGCCTGTATGTGCGAATTGTCATGTGATGATTCATCGGCGTGGTGAGGAGTTGAGTATTGAGGAGATGCAGATGATTTTAAAAGGGAGTTTTTAAAAGAATTTGTAAAGTTTATACTTAGCTTTTCGTAATTTGGACAATGAGAAAACAAAAGGAAATCTTGCTCGACTTTGTAATAGATAAGCTGACGAACTCGATTCAGAACACAATTTCCGGCGATAGTTTTCAAACAGAAATTCTGCGCCTGACAAATTCTGACATTAAAAACATCAAACGAAAATCGGGCTGGGATTTTGACTGGAAAGTGGAATTGTCGGATAATTCCAAAGAAGTGTACAAACTGACGATTGTTCATAATCCGGATATTATTCAGGGCTTGCTGAGCCTGACGATTGAATCTGACCATGTGCTTATTAATTTGCTCGAAAGCGCTCCGTTCAATATTGGCGCGAAGAAATTATACGAAGGCGTTGCAGGAAATTTAGTCGCGTACGCGTGTAAGATTTCATTTCAACATGGCTTTGATGGCTATGTTGCTTTTACGGCAAAAACAAAATTAATAGCTCACTATGAAAAAAGCTTAGGCGCTTTTCATTTGGGCGGCAACAGAATGATAATTCAAAATGAATCGTCCAGACTTTTAGTTGAACATTATTTTAAAACATAAAATTATGGCACACATCAAAGAACCAAAGGGCGTGGATTTCATCATTGAAAGCAAACCGCTGACTGATGAAGAGCGAAAAGCTATCAGTGAGTTTATAAAAAAAGACAAAGAAAAGCGCGGCAAAAGTGCTAAGGAAACGCGTAGTGAAACTGAAAAGAATCGCAAAGCCGCATAATTATTCAAACCTGATATTTTTTTAAAAGTATCAGGTTTTTCTTTTTAAAAAGTAAGTTTTTTAAAAACTGCGAGAACAAATTTTGGCAAAGCAAATTACATTAGCTGACGGGCGAACGCTTGAAGTAGAGTGCCTGAGCTGCGCTTTGACGAGCGGGCTGATCGAGCCGACGGGTGGCGTGATTTATGAGTCGCAGAATTTCCATGTTCATCAGGATGTGGCGTACCCGATTCGCGGTTTGGTGATTCTGGCGTCGAAGCGGCATTTTTACTGTATGGACGAACTGACGCCGGAGGAGCAGTCGGAGTTCATCACGTTGATTCATAAAATTCGCAGTGAGCAGCGCGCGAAGCTGGGCATTGAAACGGTGTATTATTTTTATAATGAGGACACGACGCATCACTTTCATTTGTGGATGGTGCCGCGCTATGAGTGGATGGCGCAGTTCGGCAAGTCGGTCGAATCGCTGCGGCCTGTGCTGCTTCATGCGAGAAATGGCATGAATACGAAAGAGAATATGCAGGATGTGCTGGAAGGCATTGCTGTTTTAAAAGGTGGGATGAAGGATTTTGAGGGTAGTTTTTAAAGCTATGGTCTTTGTAGAATTTCTTAACTTTAAAATACTTTTTCTTTACATTTAAAATTCCACCTAATGCAATTCAGCAAGTATATCTTCATTGGATTGTTCCTATTCCTGAGCTGTTCTGCTGATACTCGTAGTGGAAAGCAGGATTCTTTAGAAACAATAGAGAGCGTTTTCGGGAATTATAAAAGAAAAGTTGTTTTAGAAGGAAGACCCCTTGGTGTATTTTTAAAAGGCAATTTTCTCTATTATAAATTTGGTCACGGATATGGCAAGAAAAGTGAAACATACTTAGTTCGTTTAAATCTCCTAGAAGGAGAAGAGTCGGCACAAAAAGTTAGCTTGCCTAAAGAGCTTCAATACGCTTCGTTTAGCGCGCTCAATGATTCTTTAACTTATTTAATTTCTCCTTCAATAGGCGATTTGTATTCACTAAACTGGACTAC
>DASPKH010000150.1:0-3286 GCA_035628175.1 Patescibacteria group bacterium | reverse complement strand
CACAAATAATGGTTTTGCCATAGTCAGCTTTATATTCGTCAAATTCAGAATTGTCAATAATACGTGCCAGGTATTGATACGTGTCGTATGGTTTTGCACGGTCGGCCGGGATAATTCCCCAGATTTCATCTTGGTCAAACTTTGGTGGCTGGGGCGTTTCGCGTGAAAAAATATTTTTGCGGCCTTTTAAAGGCGAGAATTTTTCAACAAGCGAACGAATAGTTTGTAAAGCTTCTTCGTCAGATTCCACTTTGTAATCAATGACGCCGCTTACCGTTGCATGCATTGTTGCGCCACCAAGTGGCTCAATCCCGGTTTTTTCTCCGACAGCCGCTTCCACAAGGGCCGGGCCTGCAAGAAAAACGCTTCCGGTGCCATTCACGATAAGTGCCTCATCGCTCATGATCGGCAGATACGCACCACCTGCCACGCATGGCCCCATGATCGCAGCGATCTGCGGAACACCCATTGCCGAAAGCATTGCATTATTTCTGAACTGTCGCCCGAAGTGCTCTTTATCTGGGAAAATCTCATCCTGCATTGGCAGAAAAACGCCTGCCGAATCTACAAGATATATAACCGGAATTTTATTCTCAATGGCGATTTCTTGGGCGCGCATATTTTTTTTCGCCGTCATTGGGAACCACGCGCCGGCTTTTACGGTCGCGTCATTTGCTACGATCACGCACTCGCGCCCATGAATAATGCCAATCCCAGTTACTACGCCTGCCGACGGGCAGCCGCCCTGCTCGGTGTACATGCCGTCTGCCGTAAAAAGCCCGATCTCTAAAAACTGCGAACCCTCATCCGTCAGCATGGCGATGCGTTCGCGCGCAGTCAGCTTACCTTTGGCTTTATGCTTTTCGATTGCACCCTTACCACCGCCGAGCTTGATTTTATTTG
Organism: Patescibacteria group bacterium; assembly: GCA_035628175.1. Lineage (GTDB taxonomy): Bacteria > Bacteroidota > Ignavibacteria > Kapaibacteriales > DASPKH01 > DASPKH01. The sequence continues at coordinate 2,383 of DASPKH010000150.1, read as the reverse complement.
CCTTACCGGAGATGGAGCGGAAAAGCTGTTTATTAGCATCATAGTTTTTCTCAAATTGTGCGTCGCGCGTGATTTCCGAACCAATGATTTTCGCCATGCGTATTTCTAAAAGAATTGGTGTATATTTTACAGATTTTTCGAGAGAGAAGTACAAATTTATGAATTATCTGCGAACTGTTTTAAAAACGTTTGGCGTAACTTTGCTTTTCTTTTAAAAATCGCATTAAGAACTGTTGTAAAATTATATTCCAATGCTACAAAGCTTAACTATTATTCTGCTGCACCTTGCACTAGGCGAGCTTATTTCGCGCGCTTTAAAAATTCCCGTCCCGGGAAATATTTTTGGAATGCTGTTGCTGTTTTTGTCGCTTTTAAAAGGTTTCGTAAAACCTGCGCATGTGCGGCCTGCTGTGGATCTTCTTACGAAAAATATGTCGCTATTTTTTGTTCCGGCGGGTGTCGGGCTCATAATGTACTCAGGTCTTTTAAAAAATTCGTGGGAAGTGATCGTGCTCGCAAGCGTCTTCAGTACGCTGCTGGTTTTGGCGATTGTTGGAATTCTTCACCAGAAGTTTGAAACAAGATGACCGGTTTTTTAACAGCGCCGCTATTTTCTATCGTCCTTACGTTGACCGTATACCTGCTTGCGCAAAGGCTTTATCTGCGTTTTAAAAGCCCGTTTTTAAATCCGGTTTTGCTCTCTGTTATGACACTTATCACGTTTTTAAAACTGAGCGGAATTGAATATTTAGAATACATGAAAGGAGGGACGTTTATCTCATTTCCACTCAGTCCGGCAGTGGTAGCACTTGGAGCGGTGTTGTATTCGCAGCGAAGCGAAATTTTTACAAAGAGGAAGGCCATTTTGATCTCTGTTATTGCGGGAAGCTGTACAGGAATTGTCAGCGCAGCTGGAATTGCCATTCTTTTAAAAGCCGAGCCGCAGATTGTTGCAACGCTTGCCCCAAAATCTGCAACAGCGCCGATCGCTCTGGAAATTTCACGTATTACAGGCGGAATACCTTCGCTTACGGCAGCAATCTGTATCGCCGTTGGTATATTCGGGGCAGTCATTGGCCCAGTGTTTTTAAAACTTATAAAAATCAAAAGCACAGCAGCCTTTGGCTTTGCGCTTGGTACCGCGGCCCATGGCATCGGGACGGCGCGCGCATTGCAGGGGGGTGAGCTTCAAGGCGCATCGGCCGGGCTGGCAATCGGGCTGAATGGCGTGATCACGGCGATTTTCACTCCGCTTCTTTTAAAGCTATTTGGAATTTTTTAAAAGAAAATTGTAAAAGCAAAAGGCGCATGGAATGAAATTCCACACGCCTATTCAAAGAAAATTTTAAAACTTTTTGAAAATTATCTCACTACAACAAATGCACGCTGGGACGCTGCACCGCCGATCATCAGGCGGTAGAAGTATGTTCCGGCAGGAAGGTTTGCTACGTCGAATGCAGCAGTATGAGTTCCAGCGCCAATAATACCATTCAGAATAGTTGCCCGCTCTGTTCCCATTGCATCATAGATTTTTATAATAGCATGCTGATCAGCTGCTACACTAAATGGAATGATCATTGTAGAGTTTACCGGATTTGGCATGTTAATTCCAAGAGAGCCGACTGAAGTCGGGATCTCGGAAACAAAGTCAGGACCACTTGTGAATTCATAGGTACCACGGTACATGCTATTTCCGCGAACGCCTAAGAGTAACTGGGTTGTTCCGCTATTTCCATTTACTACTGTCTGTATTGCAGAAACTGCAGTTACTTCAAAGCTAGATGTACCGGCAACTTGGGTGAACGAAGTGCCTGAAGCCATTAATGCATAAAGCCCCTGGGTTGTGCCGACAAGAATATTTCCCGCCCCATCTATTGCAATTGAAAGAATCGTTTTTCCTTCAAGTCCGGCAGATATAGTCTCAAAGGTGCCTGAATTCGTTGATCGAATTACGCCTGTCGGCATTGCAGCAGCTATCAGACTGCCCTGTGCTGATGTAGCGATGTCGATTGCACCTGCAAAGGCGGAAGAATTTGGCACTTCTGTAAAGTTATTGCCATCCGTTGAAATGAACAATCCTGCTGCGGTTCTGACAATAAGGTTACCTGCGGCATTGAGAGATATTGATTGAACAGCATTATTTGCTATACCGGCCGTAATTTGAGTGAATGTTGTGCCGGTGCTCGTCATCCGGAAAAGCCCATTCTGAGTACCAGCATAAATATTCCCGATGTTCGATATAGCTACAGAGGTTACATTGCTAATATTTGGGGTTGTGTCAAGCCTGCGGATAAACGAGCCATTGTCACGAATGACATGAATACCATTATTATTTGTAGCTACTACTGCAAATCCCTGTTCGCTAGTGGCTATACCAGTGATT
>DASPKH010000149.1:0-2222 GCA_035628175.1 Patescibacteria group bacterium | reverse complement strand
CTCAATCACTGGTTCGCTACTTACGAGCAGGCGCGCGAACAGCTTGATGTACACGGTGGCTATTTGCTTCAGTACCGTACTAGTTATTTTGTGTGCGGCGAAGGCTACATCAAATTCCTTGAGCTGGATTCTTTTAAAAGCGAATGGGAAGCGATCGGATATGATTGGGTGAGACCCACTGATAAAAAAGCGTGGGAAGTGATCTTTAAAAAGGCAAAGGCTAATTATTTGCTCGACCCCGTTTCCTTTCCGAAAAGGGAGCTTTTTAAAACTTTTAAAAACAACAAAAATGAAAACAAATAAAGAATTAAAAGAAGAATATAAATTGATGAAATTCCCTGCCGGAGTTTTTCAAATTAGGAATATGGTAAATGGAAAGATTTTCATTAATAGCAGTGTGAATCTTGACAAAGTGTGGAATTCTCAGAAATTCCAGCTCCAGCTCGGCAGCCATCCAAATCGCGCGTTGCAAGCTGAATGGAAGGAATTTGGCGAAAGTGTTTTTGTCTTTGAAATTCTTGATGAAGTTACCCAGGACGGCGATTTGGCAATTAACCTGAAGGAAGAGGTGAAGGCACTTGAGGACTATTTCCTGGAAGACTTAAAGCCGTTTGGTGAAAAGGGTTACAATATCCCGCCTAAGAACAAACGTCTTTAAAATAAACAAGGCCGGAAATAGTTTTTGCAACTACTCCGGCTTTTCTTTTCTAATTTTAGAACTATTTTGTTTTCAGCCAGGATTTTGCATCAGAGAGATTGCCAAAATTCCTGATCTCAATCTGTTTCTGGTCGGTAAATTGCACATAATCATCAACAGACATTTTTGCGAAAGCGCTTTGAGGAAGTACTACCGCCATGTAGCGTAGTCCGGCTTTGTACATTCTTGGATTGAGTTCTGAAGCCACCCATTCAATATCTTCATGTCCCACACCTATCATTCTTGTTGTTTCTGCTATCCAGTGCAGCTTTTTGTGTTCCCGAAGAAAATGCTCATACGCTTCAAGCTCCTTCTTTATTGCTGTGCGGAACTGTTGGCTGGTAGCGTAGCTAAGCCATTGTATCATCACTGCGGGAACATCCCTTTCAAATGTTACGCGTGCAAAACTGTCTTCCCAATAGATCATAATAATTTGTTCGTAGATTTTATTCCCCAGTCAGCCACGCGCGGGCTTTTTGCACATCATCGAAATACATAATATCGAATGTAATAATGCTGCCTGCCTTTTGAAAGATTTTCTGCACGCCGCGTTTATTAAAAAGATCCTGCGCTTCGACAATCGCCATCTTTTTAAAGTTATTCTGTAGCAGTTGGGGAAACCAATATTCCGACGTCCATTCCTGGTCTTTCGGCGCAATAACGCGCATTAGCTTGTTATTGCCGAGCCAATGCGTAGGCTTATATTTTAAAACAAGCGGAATGCACTCATCAAGTGTGTCACGGAAATCCTGGCTTTCAACAAAACCAATCCACTTCAGCTCAAATATAAGCGCATTTTCAATTTCATAAAGATATGCCTTGGCGAAGGTTTTGTTGAAAAGAACCTTGGCGTCGGCGTAGCGATCGTCAGTGCTTGGTTCTGTAGTTGACTTGGTGTTTTGCACGTATGTTATTGAAGTTTTTAAACTTAATTTTTTTCTTTGACTATTAGAAATAAGAAATATTTTTAAAACATTACACCAATCGCCGCGCGGCAATACACTTCATTAGCCAGTTTCGCTTTTTGACGAGTTCCATCAGGCTCATCTGCTCCTGCGCCTTTGAAAAGCGCTTTTTTGCTTCTGCGTGAATTTTGCTTACCTCAAAGCTATTGCCTGCCTGTTTTAATACATACGCAAGCTTTGCCGCCAATAGCGCGCACTCTTGGCGCAGTTCCTGCTCCTGTGCCGTGACGTCTATCACACTTGCTTCCACATTTTTTTCAGGTTTAACCGTATGGATCTTGATCTGAGGCTGCTCGGTAAATCCCGGGAAAAGCTCTAATCTATGCGACGCCGCGCCGGACTGTTCCACATTCTGCAATTCCCAAACGCTCGCCTGCGGCTCGGAGTTTCGCGTAGTGCGTTCGCGTTGTTCACTGAGTTTTTTGATTTTTAAACCTGCCTGCTCCTCACCAGAAAGCCATTCAAGGATGCTCACGACGTCGGAATCATTTGCCGCATAAATATCGCAGACATTCGCTTCCTCGCTCCAATCGCCAAAGTAGCGCATCCCACGAAAGACC
>DASPKH010000148.1:0-7169 GCA_035628175.1 Patescibacteria group bacterium | reverse complement strand
CTGCTGGAAAACGAAGAAATCGTTTTAAACCCGATGGCGCTCATCCAGAAAACGTACCCGAACACGCTGAAAATCGAATTTCCAAACCGCCCGGCGATAATCTCCAGTGCACGCTTCAATGCGGAATCCGTTGCGGAAATGTCACCTGTGGAATTATTCGGCGCATTTTACGAAACACTCACGGAAAAGCCGCTCGACGCCGAACGCGAGGAGATTTTAAATGATGTGCTGGAGGAGATTTTAAAGGAGAGTTGAAGTCGTAATTCGTGAGTCGTTTTTAAAACCTCTGTGAAACCTTTGTGCACCACTGCGTTAAAAACCTGTTAAAAGTAAATATTTGAAAAAACTTTTTTTTAAAGCTCAAACCAAATTTCATGCTGAGCGCAGTCGAAGCACGAAATTTCCAACAGGTCTCCTTTCTTTCAACATGCTTTTAAAAACTGACGCGAATTTTGACGCTGATTCTTCGCTACGCTTCAGAATAACAAATACACTTTATTTTAAAAAACACATGAAGTTGCTTTTACACATATTCGCCTTCGTGCTTTTGAGCGGCGTGGCAACGTTTGCGCAGGAGGATAGTGTGTTTACGATTTCGGGACGGGTTTTTGAAAAAGCTACAGGGAAACCAATTCCGGCTGCATCTTTAAAAATTGCCGGGACTAAACTTGGTACTTATACAAAAATGGGGGGAGATTTCCTCATTTCGAATATTCCACCGGGCAAGCACCTTCTTGAAATACGAGCGATTGGGATAACTGATGATTTTGATACACTGCTGATTGTCAATAATCAGAGTCTTGTAAAATTTGACATCAATATTCCATCTCAATTTAGTACCGAAACTGCTTATCGTGATATAGAAAGAAATAAGATCCAATTACATTTAGTTAGCGGTAATGCACCTTGCATTATGCCGGGCGATTCAGCTTTTCAGGAGAAGTATGGAATAATGTATTCAGAATGGGGCTGTACTGTGCCTTGCTCAGATGAATGTATCGCAGAATACAACCGCATCATTTTTAAATATCTAGACCAAAAATACGGCAAGGAATGGCGCAGGGAAGTTCGTCCGGGCATCATTGGTTTTAAAGAATACGATTCGCTGTGGGAATCTTTTAAAAGTATTTTTAAAACAGAAAACTAAGGTGTAAAAGCTCTCTTTAAAATTCCCACTAAAACTCCTGCTCCCAAAAATGAATAAAACTAGCTCGAAAATGAACAACAAATGAGCTTTTTCACACCTGAAATTCATACTCAATTCATATACACTAACCTTTGTGCCGACCGTCTATCACTGCCATCAAACCTTTGGCACGGCGAGATTTGGCTTTTTAAAAAATGAAAAAATATTAAGTTGTTTCGTGCCACTTCTTTTGAGAATTTTGTGTTCTTACAAAAGGTGCAATATTCATGACAGTTGAAACATTGGCGGTTACTAACATACAACAGGAGAGTCTTCCGGCTCCCACAGGCGAGGCAAAAAAAACGTCGTCAGGCAAACGGCTTTTTGTGCTGGACCTAGCGCGCTTTATTGCGATGCTGATGATGATGCAGGGGCACACACTCGATTCTCTCGTGACGCCGCAGCAGCTCGATATCAACGCCTTCCCGTGGAATATATGGCATTTTTTGCGCGGGCTAACGGCGCCAATCTTCCTGCTGATCTCCGGTGCTGTGAGCGTGTACGCCATTAAGCGCAATGATGATGGCGTGGTGACGCCCGAAACTATCAGAAAACGAATTCGCTGGGCAGCTATCCTGCTTGGCCTTGGCTATCTGATGATGTTTCCAGCGAACAGGATTTTTGATTTGCCGTTTGTGCAGCAGGAGTCGTGGCGCGCGTTTTTCCAGGTGAATATACTTCACCTGAATGGCGTTGCAATGCTGATGCTGATAGCTCTTGCTACAAAAACACGTTCACCGGAAGCACTCGGTAAGCTCTCGTTTGCCGTGGCCTGCGGAATAGCGATTCTCACGCCGTTTGTACATTCGGTAAACTGGTTTAATCATCTCCCGGAAGTGTTGGCTGCGTATCTGTCATATCATCACGGTTCCCTCTTTCCGATATTTCCGTTTGGGGCATACCTCTTTTTTGGTGTGGCGCTTGGAGCATTTTTAAAACGTTTTCAAGCAAGCGCGCAACTCCGGGTTTTAAAAAAGAGAATGGTGCCGATCGGTATTTCATTTTTAACGGTTGGATTTTTACTCACAGGATTGCTCCAGGTTATTCCTTTTCCTGAACACAATTTCCACGGTTCCAGTCCGGCATTTGTGCTAATCCGTATTGGGATTGTTGCGGTATTTTTAAGCGTCGTTGCGGTTTTCTACGAGCGTACGCGCCGTTTTGAAAAATTTTACGAATTCTATGGCAAAAAAGCGCTGCACATCTATATCGGCCACCTTGTGATCCTGTATGGCACACCATGGTTTCCAAGCATTTCAAAGCTCTATCCAAAACAGCTGGTGCTGGCTGATGGGCTGTGGATCGCAGTTGCCGTCATTGGGGCCACGCTTGGAAGTGTGTACATGCTGGACCGTTTTCAAAAAACAGTAAATAAAGGCGCGCTCATCCTGCGCTATTCCAGCTTTGCGCTCCTGGCCTATGCACTTCTTCGGTAAATTGTAGAAGCAAGGGAGAACCTTTAAAAACAACTGGCAGTCTTTTTTTAAAGAACTGCCTTTTTTATAGTTTAGTAGTAATATTCTCCGTATATTTACAGCCATCACACACCACTCCTAGCCATGGAAAACTACAGCGATATAGCGATCATAGCAACTCTGGATGAGCTGACCGGCGCACAGCAAAAGGCGGAATTTCTTTTAAAAATCCACCCAACTCTCTGTGATACAGATCCGCAGCGCGCACTCCGCTATACGACAAAAGCTGTTGAGTTGACAATAGAAACAGAGCAATCCGAGTTGATCGCCCTCGCGCGGTATAATCATGGTGAGGCGCTCCTGATTGCCTCCGATGCTGTAAAAGCAAATGAGTTCTTTAAAAGTTCGCTGGAATATTTCCGCGCTATAAGCGACAAATCCCGTGCTGCCAAAACTCTCAACAAAATTGGCGCGATGTATGCCAAAATCGGTCAGTATGAGCAGGCGGTAGAATATTTTCTTGAGGCCATGCAGATCAGCCGCCGCCTTGACAATAAGCTTTCCTACGCGCATTCGCTTAATAATCTCGGCACATGCTACAGGATACAGGGCAATATCGCACAAGCACTTAATTTTATCCGGCAAAGCGTGGATATCTGCCGCGAACTGAACGATAAACAAAATTATTCAGATATGCTCTGCAGTCTTGGCATAGTATATTATACCATAGGCGAGCACGATACCGCACTTGAATACTACTTTCAGTCATGGCGGCTTATTGATGAAAATGAAATTCGCAGGCTTTCGCGGATTTTTAATAATATCGGAAACGTATATTATGCACTTGAGCGCTATCAGCAGGCACTCGATTTTCATGAAAAAGCGCTTGCAACGAGGAAAAAAATTGGCAACCGCAATCTCATTGGCGACTCGCTCAATAATTGTGGCAATTGCTACCGGCAGCTTGGCCAGATGAAGTTCGCTGTGGACAGTCTAACCCGTGCCTATGAGATAAAACGCCGTACCGGAGATGCACGCGGTGAGGCCTACGCACTGTCAAATCTTGCTAAATTCTTTATGGATGAAGGCGAATTCTTAAAAGCCCGACAGCTCTTTATCGAGGCGATCGAAGTAGTTACAGGAATGATGGGTGCAACAGAAATCAGCACCCATGCACACTTGAACCTGGGCGCAATTGCTATCTGTGAGGATGACGGTAAGACGGCAGAAACGCACCTAATAACTGCTCTTGAACTGGCTCATGAACTCAAACAACCGGATGTTTTGCGTGATGTTTTTAAAAAGCTGTCAGATCTTTACACAAAAGTTATCTCGCACAAAGACCGCCATAAAGCCCGTGAATATTTTAAAAGGTACACTCAGATGCAGGAAGAAATGCTGGGTGAATCCAAAACTGATGCTGTTTCACGGCTCGAGATCCACTATAATTCCAGGAGAGAGGGAATCTAAAGTATATACATCTTTTAAAGAAATCCATTTTGTAGTTTCTCTCCTAATTTCTCCGCCAGGATCTCCCGTGCATCCGGTTTTAAAAGCCCAAGCCCAATGACTGATTGCCGAAAGACATAAGCCTTTTCTAAAGGAAAATTCTGCCCGCCTAAAACCCACGCAAGGAAAATTCCGTCAGAAATCCCCGTTTCCAAAAGCGTAAATGATTCAATATCCACACTTTCAAAAAACTGCTTGTCCACCAGTTCCTGTGTGATCGAGCTACCAAATTCCGTTAGCGTCTGCCGCACCGACTGAACGCGTTTTAAAAACCGATCGTCTTCGCTCCGTAGCGCGTGCGCCCAGAATTCCAGCAGCAGCGAGGCCTGTCCCGCATGCTTTTCGTAAAATTCGATCGCCGAATCACGGATGGCGTTCGTGCGGGAAAGCGCATCATCAGCGGCTTGAAAACGGTCACGTGTCGTTTTCTCAAATTCCGTCATCCATGCGTCATACACCGCAAGGAAAAGGTCTTCTTTGGTTTTAAAATATTCATACAGTGTTCCCTTTGCCACGCCTGCGCCATCGGCCACTTCCTGCATTTTTGTTGCGTGAAACCCTTTCTTTGAAAATACTTCGGCTGCAGCTTTTAAAAGCATGGCGCGCTTCGCGTCCTTATCAACAATTATTGGCATTCTGTGTTTTTAAAAATTATACATGGGATTTTTAAAGTTAAAAAAACTTTGTATTACATAAGCATAAAAGTTTTAAAAGAATTAGAAAGGCCAAAAGGGATAACTCCTGGGGTTTTAAGATTAGGCAGCATTCTTTGGAGAATTGTAGCTATAGCAATGGCACACGCCGGTCTCGTAATGCCACTGGCTGAAAAGGCATTGCTACATTTGTGCTGCTGATTAGCCTGCTATATGCGTCTGACTGTATCATTATGTTTAGACACATCCCAGAGAATGATAAAGGACTATGGTAAAACAATGGGGAGTGATTATCCCAAAATATCCTCTTTCCGCGCTACGCTTTTTATTGCAGAATGATAGCGCTCCAGAATTTCATTGCGATCAGCTTTATTGTGAATACTTTCCCTAAGGTCAGCGTAAATTTTTTCTGCATGTTTTAAAAGCGCTGCCCGGTCATCAGCATAGTGGAGCTGCGGTGCAAGGTGTTCAATCGTTTCCAGCATGCGAATAGTGACAGCAGCGCTCGCCTTGCCATACTGCCGGATCTGATTATATGTTACGTCTGCTAAGCCTGAAAATGTTGTAATATTAGTAACAATCCGTAGTTTGTTTTGCTTATCAAGCCTGTATTTTGACGGCATCTGGCGCTGTGCCAGTTGGAGAAGTCCCGCACTCAGCCAGTCGAGACAGTTAATTGCTGTATACGGATCATTCAAGCTGGGCGAAAGCGCGCGCAGGGCGATTTCCACCAGCTGGTGAAAAGCATATTCAATATCCTGCACTGGTGTACGGTGATTACCGATGAGGTACAGATCTCGTATTTCCTTACAAATTCCTGCATTTGCTTGAGCTTTTGGCCATAACCGCAGCAGGCACATTCCCTCTGCCACAAAATGCCCGGGCCGGTATTCCAGCTGAAGGATCAGATTATTTGTTGAGGCAAGCTCCATTAGTTTTTCTTCTTCTACTGCCTGTATATAGCCGCTTCGCTGGGCAATTATTTCATAGGAATTATCTATAAAGTCTTGCGGAATATCCGCTTTTTTATCCTGCCGCGAGTCGCTGTCGTCCTTTCCTGATTTGCCCATTGCCTCGGGGAAGATCTTGTGGATTGCCTTATGCAGATCCCGCCCAACCACTGCCACAAGATTTTCCGCCTGAATCGAATTCGCCATATGATGAATAAAAAAGATGAGCATCCCCACGCTTGCCAATGCCAAAACCAGGCCAACTGTCACTGACACATACGGTACGAAGCGCAGCTCTTCGGAGCTTCGTACCGTACGCATTATCAGGATGCAATAGGTGAACGTCGAAAGGAAGGTGCCGAGAACAACCTGATTTGTACGGTCGCTGATAAAATTGCGCAACAGGCGCGGCCCAAACTGCGAGGATGCAAAGGAAAGAGTAGTAATTGTAATGGAAAACACAACACCTGCTACCGTTATCACCGAACCCGCAATCGTAGAGAGCATTGCGCGTGCTCCTTCGGCACCGCCTTTCCACAGCCACGTGACCGAACGGATAGCGTCTAGTTCGGTATTCTCATCAATAGAAACTGTATAAAATGATGTAGCTGTAGCAGCCAGTATCATCAGTGTTGGCACAAACCAGTAGCTCGTATGCAGCGATTCCCAGATAGCAAACAGGCGTATTTTCATCTCATTGCAAAAGTGTTTTTTTAAATTCCACTTTTACAACTCTTTTAAAAACTAATTCATTCCCTCAAGCTCCATCTGCGCCATTTCCCATTCTTCCATTTTTAAAGCGAGGTTTTGCTTTGTTTTTTCATAATCTTCCAGCACTTTTTTAAAACCGGGCTGCGCGTAAAAACCGTCAACTTCCATTTGCTTTTCAAAATCTTTGATGGAATTTTCCAGGCGCTCAATTTCAGATTCACACTCTGAAACTTTCTTTTCAAGTCTCCGCATCTCACGGTCGCGCTGTTTCTGCTCTTCGCGGGAAAGCTGCGCTGTAGATTTATGTTCAGTCGTATTGTGTAAATTTTGCAGTGCAGTTTTTGCTTCAATTTCTTTTAATGAATTAAGCTTGCGAACGCGCAAAAACTCGGTAATATCGCCCGGATATTCTTTTAAAGTCTGGTTTTTAAATTCAACCACTTTTTCCGTCAAACCTTCCAAAAACTCCCTGTCGTGCGAGACGACCAACAGCGCTCCTTCATAATCCAGAAGTGCAAGTTTTAAAATGTCCTTCGAGCGCATATCAAGGTGGTTTGTCGGCTCATCGAGCACGAGGAAATTCACCGGTTCAAGCAGCATCTTTGCCAGCGCCAGGCGCGATTTTTCACCGCCGGAAAGCACCTTCACTTTTTTAAAAGCGGCGTCGCCGGAAAACAAAAACGCACCCAAAAGCGAACGAATTTTTAAACGCATTTCTCCTGTCGCCGCGCGGTCTATAAGATCG
>DASPKH010000147.1:0-5457 GCA_035628175.1 Patescibacteria group bacterium | reverse complement strand
AAAGAATCCAGCATATTTGTTTTTTGTGAAGTATGAGCATTTCCTTGCATTCGCAGGAGTTGGTGTATTAATTCTGCAATTAATATTCAAGGTTTCCGCAATCAAATCAACAGAAGTAATAATCTGCTGTTTAGTACTTGTATTAAATGTAATTCCTGTTTTACTTAGCACTACATCCGTCTACATCCAATCTCAGTCAAGAGCACCGGCACTTCTATTGCTTCTAGCTCTCATTGTAATGTTCTATTTCAAAACTACTAGGATGGTAGGTTGGTTATTAATTAGCGAATTGTTTTGGAGAGGAATATATTTTGAAGTTTTAAAAAGACAAGGTTTTTCAAATTATGTCATCATTCTAATTACTAGTATCCTATCAATTGGATTCTACCTTTTACTATTTTCAACATTCAATTTAATATTTTCATCTATAATTTCATTAATTATCCTGTCAGCTGGAATATTACGTTCAAAAAGCGATCTTACTACAGTCTTTGCATTTTATGCAGTTCTACTTGTGATTACTTTCTTATTGGTTGGATTCTCTTTTGGTCCAAATTTCAATGATTAAAGCTGTCTCCCATATCACCACCAGATGGTGGAGCCGAATTCTCCTTTTCTTTCTTTTGTGGTTCCTCTTTTCCAACGTGGAATACAGTATTTACACCGAATTTTTCCCATGGCTAAGCTGCATTGCGGCATCTCTGCTGACAGAGTATCTGCGCCTGGGTCGTTCAGTCGTTGGGCTGGGCTTGGCTTTAAAGAAAGAAACATTTTGGCGGGAGATATTCTGGGGTGCGGCTGTAACGTTTGTGGGGCTTGGAGCTATATTGCTTATAGCAGTGGTGCTTGGCGCGCGTTTTAAAAGTGCGGCGGTGCCATTTGGCATTGACGTATTTGGGCTGCTTTTTTTTAAAATGCTCGTGCTGGCTTCCGGCGAAGAATTTCTTTTCCGGGGAATTATGTTCCAGGCCGTCGTGGAGCGTTTTAAAGCACCGTTGGCTGTAGTGTTGAGCACGATTATTTTTATTTACGGACACCAGGGCAATCCCGGCGCAACGACTATTTCATCCATCAATATTGCACTGGCCAACTTGCTTTTCTGCGCAATGTATTTGTCAACGGGTTCGCTTTGGCCATCTATTTCGTTCCATTTTTCGTGGAATTTCACCCAGGCCCTGTTTGGGCTTCCTGTAAGTGGCCTGAACTTTGGTAGGTCGTTTTTAAAAATGGACATTTGGCGTATCCCTGAGAACATGCGTTGGTTGGTCGCCACCAATGAATTTGGGATTGAATCTGGTTTTCTAACGGTGCTTTTTCTCATCGTAACAATTCTGATTTTTCCACGTTTTATAAAAACATCAGCGTTTGCCTCGGCAAGAGTTTTTAAAAGGCGAATGCTGGAAGCGGAATTCACGGCAAAAATCTGATGTTAGATTTCGATGGAATGAATAAACTTTAACAAATATTCATAACGAGCACAGCAGTTGAAGTATTAAACTTTTTTAGTGAAACTTGCTTCTAAAGCGTGTTTATAAAATTGAAGTTTAGAAACAGTACAATTTTAAAAGGGAGAATTATGCAGAAGCATCATAATCGTACAATATCATTGTCAGCAAAGATCGCGGCGTATGTGTTTGCGCTTTTCAGCGTGATAGCTCCGGCCCGGGCGCAGTGGTCAATTATGAAAGCCGATGCCGATAGTTTGATAAAGGCAGGAAGTGATCATATTTACAATATGCAGTTTGAACGTGCTTCAGCGGATTTCGGTAAGGTAAGCCAGATGTACCCGGAGCACCCGGCAAGCTACTTTCTGGATGCAATGGTAGAATGGTGGCGTATTAAAACCGTTGACAATCCAAAAGATGAAGCACTCGAGCAGGCGTTTATGACGAAAATTGATAAAGCGATCAACGTATCGCAGAAATTGCTTGATCAGAGTGAGTATGATATTACAGGGCTATTTTTTAAAGCAGGTGCACTTGGCTATCGCGGTAGGTTTTATGCTGAACGTGAGCGCTGGGTGAAAGCTGCAGCCGATGGAAAAGATGCTCTGGAAATGCTTCAGAAAGCTCAGCGTATTGCACCTGGTAATCACGACATTCTGCTTGGAACTGGTTTGTATAATTATCTTGCTCAAGCGCTTCCCGAGCAGTACCCGGCTTTAAAATCCGTGATGTTCTTTTTACCGGCTGGCAATAAGCAGGTTGGACTTTCACAATTAGTTGCTGCTTCCAATAAGGCACGCTACGCTGCTACAGAATCAAAAGTGGTGTTGCTGCAGGTGTATAGCATGTTTGAAAAAAATCCGGACGAGCTTTTAAAACTGTCAACGGAATTGCACGCAAAATATCCGAATAACCCTTATTTCCATTGGTATCTTGGCCGCGCTTACACACAGCTTGGATATACAGATAAAATGGAGGAAACATGGCGCGAAATAGTTAAGGCAGCAATTGATAAGAAGCCTGGCTACAACCGTTCGTACGCACGCGAAGCGCTCTACTACATTGGCCAGGCGCTTATGGCACGCGGTGAATATGAAGACGCTTTAAAATATTTCTACAAAGCTGATGAAGCAGGACGTTCGCTCACACGAGACGACGATGGCTGGATCCTGCATACGAACATGAATATCGGCAAGATCTATGACATGCAGGGTAAACGAGACCTTGCCGTCAAGCAATACAGCAAAATCATGAGCTGGCGCGAAAAGTTTTCGTCGAAATATGACCAGCAATTCCAAATGGCGCAAGAGCTCATACAGAAACCATACGGACAGTAATTCTACGTAGATTTACGTAATTTGAAAAACTGTGATTGATTTTTACAAAGGGTGAACTATATTGTTCACCCTTTTCATATTTGTACCAGTTTCTCATAAAAAATGTCATGAGCCGAATTGCCCTACAGGAATCAATAGCCGTTGTCATAGACATTCAGGAGCGCCTCTTTCCTCATATTTATGCAAACCAGGAGCTGTGCGCAAATACAATTAAACTACTAAAAGGTTTGCAAGCCCTTGATGTACCGATGATCGTTACAGAGCAGTATACAAAAGGGCTTGGCGGCACAATCCAGGAAATTCGCGACCATCTTGGCATTTTCACACCCTTTGAAAAAATTTCCTTCAGCTGCTGCGGTTCCAAAGAATTTATGGAAGTCCTGCAAACATCAGGCCGGAAAAACGTGATTATCAGCGGCATCGAAACTCATATTTGTGTACAGCAATCTGTTCTAGATCTTTTAAAAGACGGCTTTACTCCCATCGTTGTGGAAGACTGCGTATCCTCACGCAAACCTAATGACAAAGAAATTGCTATCAGGCGCATGCATCGAGCCGGAGCGATTATCACTACTTATGAATCAATCTTGCTTGAGCTTTGCGAGGTGGCCGGAACAGAAGTTTTTAAAACAATTTCCAGAATCATAAAATAGTGCTGTAAAACTTATTAAAAACACTTTTTCGCGAATTATTTTAGAAATTCGGTAGTTTTGCAGTAATATTTTGTTGTAAAAACCAATGTTTTAAAACCCACAATGCACGCAAACCACGAAGACTGGAAAAAACTTGCACAAAAAGAAATAAAAGATAAACCACTCGAAGATCTCACATGGAATTCTCCCGAGGAAATTCCCATAAAACCGCTCTATACCGCTGAAGATCTCGAAAACCTTTCTTTTAAAAATACGCTACCCGGCATCTTCCCTTTCCTCCGTGGCCCATATGCTACGATGTACACAAACCGCCCATGGACGATCCGTCAGTATGCCGGTTTTTCGACAGCTGAAGAATCAAATGCCTTTTACAGGAAAAATCTTGCTGCGGGGCAAAAAGGATTATCAGTTGCTTTTGACCTCGCTACGCACCGCGGATACGACTCTGATCATCCACGTGTGACGGGTGATGTGGGAAAAGCGGGTGTGGCGATCGACACGGTCGAGGACATGAAAATTCTATTTAATGAAATTCCCCTGAATGAAATGTCGGTCTCTATGACGATGAATGGAGCTGTAGTGCCGATTCTCGCCATGTTCATCGTCGCCGGTGAGGAGCAAGGAGTTCCCCGCGAGAAGTTGAGCGGCACGATACAGAATGACATTTTAAAAGAATTCATGGTACGAAATACGTATATTTATCCGCCTGAGCCGTCCATGCGCATCGTGGCGGATATTATCGAGTACACGAGCCGCAACATGCCGAAGTTTAACTCAATTTCGATTTCCGGATATCACATGCAGGAAGCGGGCGCGACGGCTGTTCAGGAGCTTGCTTTTACAATTGCTGACGGCCTGGAATATGCGCGTATTGCTGTTTCAAAGGGTTTAAAAATTGATGAATTTGCGCCGCGTCTCTCCTTTTTCTTCGCTATTGGCATGAACTTTTTCATGGAAATCGCAAAGCTTCGTGCAGCGCGTGTTTTGTGGGCTGAACTTATCCAAAAGGAATTTGCTCCACAGAAACAGCAATCGCTCATGCTTCGTACGCACTGCCAGACGTCTGGTTGGAGCTTAGCAGCACAAGACGCCTACAACAACATCATCCGCACAACCATCGAAGCAATGGCGGCCGTTCTCGGCGGAACGCAGTCGCTCCACACGAATTCCTTCGACGAAGCGCTTGGCCTTCCAACAGAATTTTCCGCGCGCATCGCCCGCAATACGCAGCTCATCATCGCCGAAGAAACGCACGTGACGAATGTAATTGACCCGATGGGCGGCTCATATTACGTGGAATCGCTCACGCAATCGCTCGTGGACGAAGCTCGCAAGCTCATCGATGAAGTGGAGTCAATTGGCGGCATGACAAAGGCGATTGCAGCGGGAATCCCAAAGTTGAAAATCGAGGAATCGGCGGCGCGGCGCCAGGCGGCGATTGATAAAGCAGAAGAAGTGATCGTTGGTGTAAACAAATATCAGCCAAAGGAAGACACGCCGGTTGACGTGCTTGATATTGACAATACAGCCGTACGGCAGCAGCAGATTGATCAGCTTTTAAAAATCAAGGCAGAACGTAATTCTGAAGAGGTTTTAAAAACCCTAGAGAAATTAACCGAAGCAGCAAAGGCCAAAACCGGGAACATCCTCGAGCTCGCTGTGGACGCAGCCCGCGCACGAGCAACCGTCGGCGAAATTTCGGATGCTCTCGCCAAAGTATATTCACGCTATGAAGCGAATGTGCAGTCTATATCCGGTGTTTATGGCGATGCGTATGGCGACAATCCCGAGTTTTTAAAACTTCAGCAGGAAGTAGAACATTTTGAAAAAGAGTACGGGCGTCGTCCGCGTATCCTTGTTGCAAAGCTCGGGCAAGATGGACATGACCGTGGCGCTAAGGTGATTTCGACAGGATTCGCTGATATTGGTTTTGACGTGGACATAGGGCCGCTTTTCCAGACGCCGCAAGAAGCCGCGCGACAGGCCGTTGAGTCGGATGTGCATGTCATCGGGATTTCCTCG
>DASPKH010000146.1:0-4593 GCA_035628175.1 Patescibacteria group bacterium | reverse complement strand
ATTGCAGAAATTAAAGCGCCAAATAATGCGATAGAATACAGGCGCATGAACCCGATCGCGTCATTTGAAAAGCCAGTGATCATTATAAAAAATAATGGTACAGAGCCTCTCACCTCTGCTATGATCACGTACGGAATGGATGATTTTACAACTTCCTCGCTTAAATGGACAGGTAATCTTGCGCCGTTTGCAAGCACAGAAATTACGCTTCCAGGCATAGATCTCGGCCAGGGTGCCCATACATTTACTGTTACAGTCTCCCAACCGAACGGAAAAACAGATGAGTATTCTGATAACAACGCTTTAAAGGTTGCATATACAACGGCGAAGACATATATTGGCGCTATCACCCTGGATTTAAAAGTTGACTCAAAGCCCGGCAATCCGAATGGCATTCGTTATGAAGTAAAAGATATGGACGGCAAGATCCTGTACTCAAAGCAGAATATGCCCGATGGCGCCCAAATTGTCGAAACATTTAAGCTCGCGGATGGACATTATACATTTACAATCTATGATGATGCCTTTGGCTCGGGTCTTATGTTTCCTTTTATACAGGGTTATGCAGCAGGAAACTTTATTTTAAAAGATGCTTCAGGCGAAGTGATCTATAGTGCGCAGCCCAATTACCTGCCGACATCCAGCTGGTTTGGCGACAGGCAGAAAGTCAGCTTTTCAGTACAGAATGGCGGAACATCGATAAATGAGGATGCTTTACAAGAACAGTCTTTCCGGATCTTTCCTAATCCCTCAAGTGGTGAATCAACGATCCATTCACCATCAGCTATCCGCAGTATTGAGATATGTTCGCCAAGGGGTGCCGTCTTAAAAACTTTAACAGGCTTTTCAGGTTCAAAAGCCTCAATTGACCTGAGCAAATTTTCTGCCGGATATTATATTCTTCGCCTCACCACTCAAACTGGTATATCTACGTTCCCCTTTGTAAAGCAATAGAAATTTCGTATTTGCACATTTTGTTTCTGTAAAAGGCCGGTTTTTTACAACAGGCCTTTTCTTTTAAAAAGTGTGGTAATTTTGTTCACAGATTTCAACAGATTATTGGGCCGCATAGTTTTTCTGGAGTTTTCGGATCACAGTCTTTCACAGATTGTAAAAATAGTTCACGCATCACTGATCACCAAAATGAATATATTTCTCTGGGTGCTTTTCTTCGCTTTAAATATCTACGGGCAGATTGCCATGAAACAGGCAACCAATGGCGTTTCGGCTGCAGGGCTAGCATATTTCTGGGATTTGGCAAAAAACTTTTGGGCAGTGACAGCTGTTATGGCATGGACAGGTTCGTCATTTCTCTGGATGGTGCTTTTAAAAAAGCAACCGCTGATGGAGGCGCAGTCTATCTCAGCATTGAATTATGCTTTTATTGCACTTGCAGCGGTAGCATTTTTGGGCGAATCTGTTTCGGGTTATAAATTAGCGGGTATTGCGCTGATCGCGCTGGGAATTTATCTTGTAGTGCGATAAAAGTATTTTTTTACTGTATAAAAAATCGTAAATTGTTAATTATCGAGCATAGTATTCAGCATAGTTTTAAATGATCTCATCTATGAATCAGGAAAACAAAGTTGTCGTCAGCCGCAGTAAAATCGGCGGAGAATTACCCATTGTCGCAAGTGAAATATTAGACGGTTGTTTGTATTCGGGATTTTTCGGGACGCTGGACTCAGCCCGAACAAAATCCATCACCGATACAGTTCTCAATCTTGCGGATTCACGTGAGGCGTTATATATCATCATTGACCTCAGCAATGTAGAAATTATTGATTCGGCAGTTGCCGTACATCTGGTCACGGTAGCTGAGTCTCTCCGGCTGGTAGGAACGGACGTGATCTTTTGCGGCATTAAGCCGTTTATTGCACAGTCAATTTCAAAAGCCGGTATTACAATCACCAATTCGTCTTTTTCAAAAAATTTAAACACTGCTCTAAAAGAAGTTTTAAAAAGAATGGGCATGGAGATTGTCCCTATAAAGCAATAGGATACTTTGAATTGAAGCCGGGTAAGAGTAATGCAATCGGGTGTACTGCTTGAAAAAATAAAATTTGCAACTGAAAAAGAAGCATATGAAGCAGCTTCACTCAGCGAGTATTACGCCAAAACGCTGGGTTTTAAAGCGCTGTCGGGCCTTGAGATTAAAATGGCCGTTTCCGAGCTCGCCATTAATGCTGTTCGCTATGCACGTGGCGGCGAGGTAGAGATTCACAGCATGAACAACGGAAAGATCCTCGAAGTATGCGTACGTGATTTTGGCGGAGGCATTAGGGATATAGATAAGGCTACCACAGAAGGCTTTTCAACTACACAGCAAAGCCTTGGGATCGGTCTGAATGTGGCGCGCCGAAGCGTGGATGAATTTTTTATCACAACCGAAAAAGATATCGGAACGGCAATTACATTAAAAAAATTCATGCTTATTTCCCATGAAAAAGCGCAATACGGCATCGTTTCCCTTGCTGATGAACACTACACTAGCAATGGCGATGCCTATGTGATAAAGGAATTCGACGGGGATAAAATACTGCTTGCAGTCATTGATGGATTAGGGCAGGGCGACGATGCAGCTTTTGTGGCAAATATCGTAAAGCAGATCATTGAACGTAATTACCGGCTGCCACTTCAGGAGCTGATAGTAATGTGCGATAAAGCCCTGCGGCAAGGCAGCCTTAATTCAGGTGTTGCCATGTCACTTATTCTTATCGCCAATGGAGAAATTTGCTATGCAGGTGTAGGCGACACTCATACAAAAGTCTTTATGGAAGACGACAACCACTACACGCTCAGCCAGAAAGGCCTTGTTGGTAATTTTGTTTTGCCACAGGTGCGTGTAAAAAAAATTAAGGAAGGTAAAAAATTTTCCGTGATAATGTGTACTGACGGCATCCAGGACCACTTCCGGTGCGAAAACCTGCCCAAAGATACAAATGCACAGGAATTGGCAAATTTTATTTTTAATAACTATCACCGCTCCTACGGCGATGCAACGGTGCTCGTTGCAAAGATCAACGACCTATAGTTTACAGTATGCTTGCGGACAATCATACATCTCAGCTCATAGCCTTCCTCCTCTCCCTTGTGAAAAATTCGCCCTATGGCATTATCACAATGGACTTCAAAGGTAATGTTACCATAGCCAACTCTCTCGCTGCAGAGCATATCGGCTTTCCACTCGAGGACTCGCTCGACAGGCCAATCTTGGATTTTACGCAACATCTACCAGAGCTTTCTGATAAAATCCGTCAGTGTATTAAAACAGGCCGTGTAGAATTTGTATTGCCAAAAGTAAGTAACGGCGAACGTTTTATCGCTTTTAAAGCAAAGATTATTTCTGACGGAATGCTCATTACCACGGAAGATATTACCGACAAGGTAGAATCTGAAGAGATAAAGCGTCTCAATTCCAACCTTATGGCGAAAAATAAAAAGCTTGGGCAATATGCTTATATTGTTTCGCATAATCTGCGCGCTCCTGTAGCAAATATCATGGGGATTTCTGATATACTTGTCACTGGCTCAGCGCCGCCGCAAATGCAGGAAACACTTTTTGAAAAGATACGGACATCGGCGCATAGCCTCAATGAGATCCTCACAGACCTCAATGAAATGCTTGCCGATGATTCGCTAATTCAGGAAATGAAGCAGAAATTGAATTTACAGGAGGAATTTGAGACTGTGGCCTCGAGCATCAGCCAGCAAATTGAAGATGCAGGAGCAACAATTACGACTGATTTTAAAAATGTCCGCCACATACACTCTTTAAAAAGCTACCTTCGCAGTATTTTTGCAAATCTTTTGACAAATTCGCTTAAATACAAGAACCCTGAAAAGCCACTTTTCGTTCATATCTCTGCTGAAATAACCAAAGGCGGTTGTGCTATCTGCTTTGAGGATAATGGATTGGGAATTGACTTAAAAAAGTATGGCGATAAAATATTCGGAATGTACAAACGCTTTCACAAAAATACCGATGGAAAAGGTTTGGGCCTGCATCTGGTAAAGATGCAAGTAGAAGCATTGGGAGGAAACATTTCTGTAGAAAGCGCTCCGCTTTCCGGTGCAAAATTTACAATTTTCTTAGAGCAGTAAATCGCAATGACTCAAAAAAAAGCAATCCTGTTGATAGATGATGACCCTGTCACGAATATGATTAACGAGCATTATATTTCTTCTCAGGATGGCGCTGCCCAGATCACAGCTTTTTTAAAACCGCAGGAGGCCCTTGAGAAACTCAGGGATGGAGCGATGGCGGATGTAATATTCCTTGACATCAATATGCCGGAGATGGATGGCTGGCAGTTTCTCGATGAGTTTCAAAAGCTGGAGAAAACAGCTAAAGTTTTTATTCTCTCCTCATCCATTGACCCAAATGACATTAAGCGATCAAAGCAGTATGTTTCTGTCGTCGGTTTTATTTCAAAACCACTCACAAGCATTTCTTTAAAACGCCTAATGGTATAGTAACTGATGACAGTATAATAGGTCTCGGAATTTAAAAGCTGCCTAATTTCCAGCTGTTTTTGAAAATTATAGAATTTTCTTTTTAAAATTATCAAATATTGTATAATTTGAAAAGAA
>DASPKH010000145.1:0-9869 GCA_035628175.1 Patescibacteria group bacterium | reverse complement strand
CTTCATCGGCAGCTTCTTTTAAAGAAAGTCCTTTATACTCCAGAAGGCACGAAACATCATACGCAGCGCATGTTTTTATAAAATATTCTCCATCGCCTGTGCAGGAAACAGCGCACGTTTCATTATTGGCATATGTGCCGGCCCCTATGACAGGGCTGTCGCCGACGCGCCCGCACATCTTGCTTGGGGTACCGCCGGTAGAAGTGGCTGAGGCAAGATTACCATCTTTGTCAATTGCCACAGCGCCCACTGTTCCATATCCTTTTTCTTTTATCTTTCTGCTTTTTTCCCGGCCATTTTTCTGTTCATCTGCCTTTTCAAGCTTCTTTTCAGCTTCTTCTTCCTTGCCATCGGCCCATGACTTGTAACGCTCAGGTGTGATAAAATACTTGCGTGGCTGCATTTCCATTCCGACTTCTATAGCGTATTCCTCCGCGCCATCGGCTGAGAGCAATACGTGTTCAGTGCGCTCCATGATAGTGCGCGCAAGCGTTATAGGATTTTTTACATGGCGTAATGCCGAAACAGCGCCTGCATCGCGTTTGCGCCCATCCATAATGGCTGCGTCCATTTCCACTTCTCCATTACAGTTCAGGCCCGAACCACGCCCGGCATTAAAAAGTGGATCATCTTCTAGTAATCTCACCGCATGCTCTACCGCATCAATTGCCGTGCCACCCTCTTCCAAAATTTTGTAGCTGCTTTCGACAATTTCTTTTAAAGATTTTTTATATGCTTCCTCTTTTTCATAGTCGCGTTTTGACGCGCTGCTGGCGCCACCATGAATTGCTATTGCGATTTTTGACATAATATTCTTCAATTTTTTTAATTACGGCTGCTTACCGCCCATTTGAATGATTTTTTAAAAGCTCATTACTTATTGTCTGATCGTGAATCTCATCACCTGTCAGCTGCCTGCGCTCCTCCGCATCCAGTATCAGCGGTCTGCGCTCTTTTAGGTCGAATTTATCACCCTGCACCAGCACATGGAGCTTTACATCAAAGAGGGCAAGCGTCACATCAGATCGGTCTTCACTGATATTGGACGTTGTGACACCCGAACCATCCACGACATAGACTGCGTTTTCGCCAATCACTTTAAAGCTTCTGTTGCCCTCGACAATAATGGCAGTATTCTCATCAATGCCGATCCCGAGATTACGCGGATTTTGGGCTACAGCTGCCAACAGCCTCCCTATCCGACCCCGCTGCGCAAAATGCTGATCCACGATAATGTCATTGATCAGCCCAAGCCCTGAGCCCATGTGTAGTGAATTCCTCGCTTTTAAAGAATCATCTCCGCGTCCGCTCACGAGCATTGTCTCGCACATCACAGAAGCACCAGCCGACGTTCCAGCAATGGTACCCCCATTCTCATAAATTTCGTGAATCCTTTCAAAAATTGGCGTATCGCCGATCTGGCTTGTAATTTTCAGCTGGTCGCCGCCGGTAAAGAATATGGTATTGGCGTCTTCGAGGATTTTTACCTTGCCCGGCTGTTTTGCTTCCAGGCGTGTGCGGATATCTAGATCGTACACATGCTTTACGCCCAAGCTGCGGAAAATCCTCGAATACTCCTCAAATGTCCCATCAGGTTCGTTGGAGGCTACGGTCGTAATGACGAGTTTCCCATCCCCCACGCGCCGGGCTACTTCCTTTAAAATATCTTTTTCGTATTTTTTATCTTCGTGCCCGCCGATGATAATCAGCGTACGATTTCGTTTTTCAGCCATATATTCCTCAATATTGTTTCTTAAACAGTACTTACCGAACATAAGGTGAAAAAGAATAAGTTTCGTTTCTAAAGAATTACCACCTGTACAGCATTATATACCACCTTTTTAAAAAGACCATCTGCTTCAGCGTCAGTTTTGGATTTCTTTTTAAAAACTCCCCTGACCTGACAAAACCTTTTACTACTCCTTTTAAAACTCCAACTGCTGTTTGGGGGCGAATTATAATCCCAATGATTCTCCTCAGCACATAACCAAGACTTAATGGAATGAATGCCCATAGCGGGAAGTGTTTTGCGAGCATACAGATCATGTTTTGTGTCTTCCAATTTGTATCACGGTGCTTTCCGCGTCCACCCCAATGTTTAAAATGTAGCGTGGTGAAACTCCGGTTTACATGCACGGGATATCCTTTTTTTAAAAGTTCAAAAGAGAGGTCGGATCCTTCCGCGCCCCACATATTCATTTCGTCATAATAGCCCACCTCTTTTAAAACCTTGGTGCGGAAACATACACCGCCCTCCACGAGGAAAATCCCTTCAATCCCTTTTTCCGAGCTACGCTGAGCAAATTTTTCCCATCCGGCAGTTTCCTCAAGGCCGGTGAGCGGCTGATAATAATTGCCGCAAAGCACTGCCACATCTGGATGGCGCTCCATGAATTCCACCATTCTTACAATTGTCTCAGGTGTGGCTGGAACGGTGTCGTCATCATAGCAGAAAATGTATTTTCCATGAGCTATTTTCAAAAAACTGTTGCGTCCGGCAGTTCCCGTATTGCGCTCCAGCCTTATGAATTTCACATTGGGAAATTCTTTTAAAACCATTCTCTCTGTGCCATCGGTTGATCCATTATCCACAAGAATAATCTCACATTGCGGGTAGCAAACCTCGTGCAATACACGAAGTGTAAGACGAAGTGGCTCACATCGGTTATAGCTGATAATGCCGATTGTGATTAAAGGCAGCGCATTATTGTGAAATGTCGAACTCGTGCCATCAAGCCGCCAGCCCGCTGCTTTTAAAATGTCTTCTGCTGAAATAGAAGTGGCGTGAGTGGTTATCAAAAGTTTTTAAATAATTTTTGTGGAAATAAATTTTAGCAAAAATCTAAAATTTTTTAAAAACTCTACGCTATTTCTGTATCTTTGAAGTCTATAATAAAATATTTTTATATCTTTTTTTCAATTACTACTTTTTAAAGGTTTAGACACATGAGACTTCCTCTTCTGGCCGGGCTTGCTTTTGTGCTTTGCATAAGCCACGCACAGGCGCAAACATCCACTTCGTCTTCGAAAAAAAATAAAGCTTCTGCGAATACCGAGACGAAAACTAATTCAAAAAATAATTCTAAAAGTAATAAAAAATCTACAACAGCCACTACTACAGAAACACCAGTGACGACACAAAAAGACAAAAATTCGTATGCGATTGGCGTAAACCTTGGACAGAATTTTAAACAGCAGGCCTTAGAGATTGACCCTGCCATGTTTGAGCGCGGACTGCGCGATGCAATGGAAGGCAATACCATGGCTATGACTGACGAGGAGATCAAATCCGCAATGCAGGCACTACAGCAGCAGGCGATGGCCCGTCAGCAGGAAAATATGAAAAAGCAGCAGGAAGAAAATGCTAAAATTGCTGAAGGTGCAAAGCAACGCGGTGCTGCGTTTATGGCCCAAAATGCAAAACAGCAGGGCGTGGTAACGCTGCCTAGTGGCGTACAATATAAAATCCTTACGGAAGGCACCGGTCCGAAACCATCTGCTTCAAGCACTGTGACAACACACTACCGCGGGTCGCTTTTAAATGGAAAAGTATTTGATTCTTCCTATGACCGGGGCCAGCCGGCGCAATTCCCTGTAAATGGAGTAATTCCGGGCTGGACAGAGGTTTTGCAGCTCATGCCTGTTGGCTCGAAATGGCAGGTATGGATCCCGTCTGACAAAGCATATGGCGACCAGGGCGCAGGACAGGATATTGGCCCGGGCGAAGCACTTGTCTTTGACATCGAGCTGATCGCTGTTCAATAACGTTTTTAAAAGTTTTTTTAAGGAGATTGTTTTAAAACAATCTCCTTTTTTATTTTAAAAGCCTATTTTTGCAGGAATTGCAAAACCAAAAATAATACATCATATACGAAATGCACGATTACTCAACTCTTCGACACCTTGTAGAAATTGACTCGCCAACGGGGTTCACCCACCATGCCTGCGAATATATTTTTAATCTTCTAAAGAGCTACGGCTGGCATCCGGAATACACAAATAAAGGCGCTGTGAAATGTTCCCTTGGTGACAATCCAACGCTGGCGATTGCCGCCCACACGGATACCCTTGGCCTGATTGTTTCAGGCATCAAAGGCAATGGCACGCTGGCGATTTCCCCACTCGGCGGGCCGCTGCTGAATAGTTTTGAAGGCGCATATGTGCGCATTTATACACTTGATGATCGTGCCTACACGGGAACGCTGCTTTTAAACAACCCATCCACGCACGCAAATAATTTGGCAGGAAAAGCTGAGCGCACCATTGATAACATGCACATCCGCCTTGATGAGGAAGTTTTTTCAAAAGATGATGTTCTCAAGCTTGGAATTTCGGTAGGTGATATTGTGTGTTTTGATCCGCGCTACCAAGAGCTGCCGGGGGGATTTTTAAAATCACATTTTATGGATAATAAAGCGGGTTGCTTCGTGCTGTTCGAAATCGCGCGGCTTTTAAAAGAGCAGGGGCGCACGGCGCCGGTTGAGTTATTCTTCTCGCACTACGAGGAAGTCGGCCATGGCGGCACGTGTGGCTATGCGCCAACTATTGAGGAATTGCTTGTAATAGACATGGGTGTACTGGGTGACGGGCTGGAAGGCGACGAATACTCGTGCTCCATCTGTGCGAAGGATTCAAGCGGGCCGTACGATTATGCTATGAGACAGCGCATTACGCAACTTGCTATACGCTACGGCATTCCTTTTAAAATTGATGTGTACCCGTTTTACGGTTCTGACGGCTCAGCAGCTCTGCGCGCAGGTAATGACTTCCGTGTGGCGCTGATTGGGCCGGGCGTGGCGGCGTCACACGGTATGGAGCGTACGCATAAGAAAGGCATTGAGGCGACGATCGCGCTGTGTATGCGGTATATTGATATTTTTTAAAAAGAAGTATATTTCAAAAGAAAAGCTGCACTCCTTTTAAAAACAGTGCGGCTTTTTTGATAAGTAGCATGTTTTATTACCGTTCAAGTATGATTTTTTGAGTGACAGTTTGCTGTTGCGTTTGGAGTGTACCCCTTATACACGCCTCCCGATAAATTTTCTGCATTGAATGCACGCGTGTAATGTAGTAATAGCACGTGATCTGTTACAAGCAAAAAGTGTAATATGAAACTGAGTGTTAGAGATTAGCTCTCGTATATATTCTGTTCACCGCATCAATAGTCAGTCGTACTTTTACTTTTAAAGCTGCGTTTAATTCTTGTAAAAGCGCTTTTACAACGATCTTATCAGCAAAAATATCCACTGTCCACGTGTGTTCTTCTCCCGGAAATTCTGTGGAATGCCACATCCGCATGAAAAGTTGCGCCCACTTTTCATCGGGAGGATGCGAGAGATCAATAACTATAGCAATATCTTCCTGGATGGTAATATTTCCCATGGCTGTACTGAATATTCCGGTATAGCAATAATCCGGTTGTTAGTATTAATTCTTTATAAAAAGCCGCTATAGTTTCAGATATTGCAGGAGCTCATCCTTATAAGCAGATTCTACCGGCACACTATGGCCGTTTTTAAAAGCTACCTTGGATCCTTCTCTTTCTACAAAATATTGAATATGGGCGGTATTTGCATATCCTTCATTGCCTATCTGTACAAACCCGTTATCAAGAATATCCTGACGACGTGAATTCAGAGAAATTGATGCTGTAAATAATTCACCATTAGCAAATCGTACTTCGGTTTCGTTTGGCATAATGGCTATATATGCTACTTCGCTTGAGTGGACAATGCGTAATCCTGTTGAAGTAGGGAACATCATTCTCAGGCCTTTTGGCTGAAGTTCACTTATATTTTTCAGCAGGCTTAGCACGTTAGCGCCAGCCTCTTCAAGCCGTTTTGTGCGCTTGTATTCATGAAGTTTTGTGACTGCCTCCTGTAGCTCATCAATATCTACAGGTTTAGTTAGAAAGTCTACCGCTTGTGTACGAATTGCCTGTGCTGCATATTCACTATGGCCGGTTGTAAAAACAACTGCAAAGCGCAAAAATGACGGATGAATGGACTCCAGAAGATCAAAACCTGAGCCCTCCGGTGGAAGCTCTACATCAAGGAAGACCGCATCAGGAGCATACTGAAGGATAGCCCGCCGGGCATCAGTAATGCTGGTAACGGTAGCCTCGATCTGCACAGACGGGCAAAATTCGCGAAGTAGACTTGCAAGAGTCTCTCGGCTGTGCTCTTCATCATCTATTATTACAACATGTAAACGTTCTTTATTATCCATTATATCCGGAATTCTAATATGCTGATGTCAAACTTTTAAATCGCTGCAGATAATTGCTCAAAGCTATTACCGATTGTTTCCCATTCAGCAATAAACCCATTTTTATGGCGCTGATGAGTGAATTGTGGTGCACGGTCTTCGTGATGCATATCGAAAGAAGTAGCTGTTTTAGAAGACTCTGATTTAAGCTGAAGGGATGCTAAGAATTGTTTCATTGTATTACCTGTATATTTTTGTTCTTAAAAATTTGTTTCGTTTGTAAGGTTTGATTAAATGTATGTCTACTGAATAATGTGGATCGGTTGCATAATGGTCTGCTCTGCGACGCGTACAGATGCGTAGTATATTCCGGCCGGAAGCGATGGCAAGTTTAAGGCAAAACTTTGTGTGACCTGCTGCACTGGAATATTACCTGCTGAATGGACGATAGTGCCAAGTGTATTGATAATGTCAATATTTGCGCTGCCTGAAACATTGCCCGCAACAATACTGAAATTCACCTGATGCTGTGCTGGATTGGGATAGGTGGATAGAGATAGATCATTTGTTGGATCATAATGAGCTGCTCCTTCACGTTTAATCCAATCATCGAACTCCTTTATATATTTTGATCCGCTACCATTTGTTGCACTTACTGTAGGCGAGCCGATGATCAATCCTCCTTTGGCCATAGAATTTTCACGGAAGAAGGTCGCTGTGGAGAAACTCTCACTAAGGTCGGTAGTAGTATATCTGGTTGTTGCCAAAGAAGCACTATTCCCAGTATAAACGCACAGACTGTATGCAGATCCCGGTGCTGTAATTGCAACATCATCATTAGAGTCACTGTTTATTCGCCCTTTACCAGCTACAGAAGTCCCGAATTTTGCACTGGTTTCATTTCCTTCTATTTCCCATGCTAAGCTGCATGTGCCGGAACTGCCCAAGTATAGAAGCGCCTGGCCTTCCAGATCATGACCATTTGAGAAATGGGGAGCACCGATAATAATATCTTCATAGCCATCCTGGTTGATTTTTCCAGCGATAGCAACGCTGTGCCCAAACCGGCTGCCTGCTACTCCATCTATTACCTGCTTTGTTGAAGGAGGAGTAACATCATCCAGTAGATCTGTTAAAACAACAGCGGAAGCGTCCGAACTGTTAATGCCAGGTGCGCCAATCACCAGATTAAATTGCCCAGAGGTTGCTGTTACCGAACCAATGGCAAGACTCCAGCCAAACCCAAAGAGTGAACTACTGCCGGATAAGCTCCATACTGGTGAAGATGTCAAGCCTGTTGAGGTAGCCTTATAAGTATAGACTTTTCCGCTTGATGCGGAGCCTTGATTGTATGGTGCTCCTATTATAAGGTCGCTTCGCCCGTCGTTATTTATGTCTGCTGCTGCAATAGCAAAGCCAAATCGTTCCCCAGTCTGATGGCCATTTATTGTGACTGAAGGAGTTAAGGATAATCCTGATGCTGAACCATAATAAACATATACCTTGCCCTGTACGGTCGATGTACCCGGAGCCCCCGTAACAACATCATGATAGCCATCATTGTTAATATCCGCCATTCCTGCAATGCTCCATCCAAAATGCTCATTAGCAGAACTGCCCTCAGCTGCCCAACTTTCCGATAAAGCAAATCCTGTAGAAGATCCGTAAAAAACAGAAACTTTGCCTTTTTGTACATTTCCATTTACAAAAAATGGATTACCGACAGCAATATCATGATAACCATCGCCATTAACATCTCCTACCTGAGCTACACTATGGCCTGTACCTGCAGATCCTTCCATTTTCCAGTGACTTGCGAGTCTCTGAGCTTCTGCAGGTACCACTGTAGCACCCGTTAAAATACCAGTGGCAAAAAGCGCCGACATACCTTTTGTAAAAATGTACTTTCTCATGGTGAAATATATGTATTGATGAAAAAACCGCGTGAATACTATGAGTGATTGGGCTCAAACATAAAGGAATTACATATGCAAAATCAAGGCCACTTTCTAAATGGACGATACTAATTACTAAACGGTCGGTATCAATTACTAAACGGTCGAATTTTGAATATTTTGTTTTTTAAAAAATTGAAGGGAAATTTTTAAAGGGTACTATTGTGGTGAGGAGTGATTCTAAATAATTCATAATAAAAATTATGATGATGTCTCAGAGATTCTATACCAATGTCAATACTAGTTTAAAACTAGCATCATGAGAACTATACTATAAGCTTTTTTCTATAAAGTGCGGGATTTTTAGGTGGGAACCAATGAATCAGGGAATAATAAGCTTAAGAACTGACTTTAACATTTGAAGGACTAGTATAGTGCTGAGATGGGTGTTCTGCACAGGGCACGGAATCTCTATGGTGTGTAGAAATGTAATTTGGAAGAAACATCAGGGCTTGAGATCAGAAGGCAAATATACCTCTATTCGAGTCCCTGCTCCATTTCCATTTTCATCTTTGTGGTCTATGATCTTAATATTCATTTCCTTACCTGTACTTTCTTTTAAAAGAGCGATACGTTCTTCATTTAGGGACATACCAAATGATGTATGATTTTCCTTAGTTCTGGAATTCATTTTTCTCTGCATGCTTTCATGCCGACCAATACCGTTATCTTCAATAACAAGGAGAATGAAATCCTCATTTGTAAACTGTGCTTCTATATTAATATAACCCTGACGGTGATTGAGGTATAAGATACCATGGCGAAGTGCATTTTCAACATACGGCTGAAGAATCATTGGCGGAACAAAAATAGATTTTAGTTCCATTAAAGGATCATGAATAATGGAAAAATTAACTTTCTGACCAAAGCGCAGTTGCTCCATTTCCAGATAGAGGGTGATAATTGCAAATTCAGTCTCTAGTGGAATCAATGGTTGACGGACGTGCTCCAGAGTCATTCGTATCAGCTTGGCAAACCGGGATAAGTAACGGTATGCTGATTGCTTATCATTGTGTGTCAGAAAGTATTGAATAGAATTTAATGCATTAGCAAGAAAATGGGGATTGATCTGCGAACGGATAGCTTTATGTTCTGTATCCATCAGCTTACGCTCAAGCTCTTGTCGTAATACCTTCTGGTGTGCTGTATCATACTGTAGCTGCATGGATGTGAGTACCTTATGCCGCTCTTCCGTAAGAAGATCATTTTTTATACGCATAAACTCTTTTAAATGATAGTATGCTGCAAAATTCTTTTCCTTGGCATGCACATCTGCACAGGCCTCATGAATCTGATATAAGAGGTCAGTTGCCTGGAGTTCGTCAGCAATTTGAAGAGATTTATAAAGATATGCAAGCGCCTTCCGGTTATTTGCTATATCCATGTACGCACGGCCAATATTGCTTAGTACTATTGCTATACCCCTTCTATCTTTAAGCCTATGACGAATTGTTAGGGAACTGCGATAGTATCGAATTGCCTCATCATATTGTCCAGTCTGTGCATAGGCGAAGGCGATTCCGCTTAGAGTTTTACTTATACTTGGTAGATTGCCCATTTTCTCTTTAATTGAAAGGGCTTCAAGTTGAGAGGAGATTGCATCTGTATGGCGACCCAAGCTTGCATACACTACACCTAAATTGCCTAAGATAACACTTACGCCTTCGTAATCATCTATGCTTTTGGCTATCTGTAGGGCCTCCTGAT
>DASPKH010000144.1:0-12964 GCA_035628175.1 Patescibacteria group bacterium | reverse complement strand
AGGTCGCGTTGCACTTGGCCTTCCTGCGTGATGATTTCGCCTCTTTTAAAAGTGACAGCACGCAGGTTTGCTTGTAAAAGCTGGAATGCTTTGTCGCTGATAGGGTGAAATTGATGGAGGAATTCGCGCATTAGTAATGAGTATAAAAAAAACTCTGCTTTAAAAATACTAATATGAAGATTGTATGATCTGGTTTGAAAAGCAGATTTAGGTTTTTAAAAACTCTAATTCTTTGGCAAGATTTTCTCGTGCTGGTGATTCACAACTTTCAAAAAAAACATCCGTTTTAAAAATCCTTTCCATCGAAAGAAAATGCTGCAAGACTTTTACACGGCCGGCCTGATACGCTTCATCAGGATACATCGCGTATTCTTTGCGGATATTTTGCGCATACACGAGATACTCTTCCCATGACGCACCAAGAATTGATAAGTCGGCGTCAGTAAAAATATTCGTGTCAGCATCAGTGCTCATAGCATGGTGCTTGGTGGCGAGTATATGCTTATAGCACTTCGTAATTATTTCATCGGGAACATCTGCGCTTTGAAGTGTTTGGATTGCCAGTTCTGCACTTTTTTCTTCGTTGTCATTGCGCGAAGTATCGTAAATAGCATCGTGATAAAACAGGGCAAAAAGGACAGAATCCCAATCTTTAATGCCAGTTTTGAAACTTTTTAATTGTTTTAAAAGAAATTCCAGGTGCGCAAGATTGTGATAATAACGGTTTTTGTGCGAATAAAGATTTTTAAGTTTAAGCCACAACTCTTCTATGAGAATTGTCTCTTTTGTATAGTTTTCAAGTAAAGCGTGAAATATATTTTTAAGCTGCATACATCTTATTTCAAATTTACTACCGCGTTAAAAACCCCCTTCGCCACTTCATTCATTCTTTTAAAATCCAGCGTTTCAATCGTGTCGGTCGGCTCGTGGTAATGTGGATTGCGCAGGAAAGCAGTATTGGTAATCATTGCCGCCGGAAAGCCATATTCCCAGTAACTCCTGTGGTCAGAAAGCCCAATGCCCGTCACTGCTTCAGGCGCATTCAGCGTTTCAACAGGAATGGCCGAACCGCTTTTGATGCCCGCGCTGATTTCTTCCACGAGCTTCTTATTGTCCATATTGCTCACGACTGCGATGTAATTTCCCTTATCAGGATACATCTTCTCCATACCCTGAACCGGATAGCGCTGCGAACCCGGCTCATCGCTGTAATAGCCAATCATCTCAAGGCACACCATGCCCCGCAGCTTCACGCCTGCATCGCGGAGCGAACGCGCATGAACGTTGCTGCCCATAGAGTGCGAGCCAAAGTGGGGCGGCTCCTCAAGCGAAAACGCCACGAAATCTACACGGTATTTCACCTGGGGCTTTCTAACAGAAAACATTCGCGCGATTTCCAGCAAACCGGCGATACCACTAGCATTGTCATCCGCACCGGGCATTTCACCCGCCACATCATAATGCGCGCCAATCACGATTCGCTCAGCAGCATCCTGCGGGCCATAGCTTGCAAGGATATTTTTGTACTCGTTTCCTCCTACGCGATATTTCTGTTCTTCGGCTTTAAAACCGTAGCTCGTGAATTCTTTAAAAATATACTCTGCCGCTTCATTCAGCGCGTCGAGATTTGCTGAATTGCGAGGGCGTGATGTGCCAATAAGCGCTGCGACATGAGCGTGCAAGCGAGTTTCGCCGTCGGAAGTTGTACTGTCGGGAATTTTGTTTGGTTGCACGGGCTGCTTGGCAGCAGGGGTGCTTTTTGATAAAGGAGTAAAAATCCTATAGGCAACAATACCCGCGAGCACTGCTGCTGCTATGAGAACGATTTTCATAGTTGTCTTTTAAAAAGATGTGATTAGATAATATTTTTAAAAGCAATTATGGCGGGTGATAAGTTTCTGTTATTCTATTTTAAAATCTTCTGCCATTTCCCTGATTCCGCCACATCTTTTAAAACCCGGTTCCGTTCCTTTAAAAGCCTCGTCATATACTTTTCCAAAATCAGCCAGTCCGCAAATTTTCCTAAAACGCCAAGCGGAGACTCAAAAGCAAATTCATCATTCATCAATGTGCCATACAGCTTTTCAGTGAAAGTATGCGTGTGTTTCATGCTTTTAAAAGCGCCTTTCAGCATCTCATCTGTAAAAGAATACGGCCGCTCAAGCGACGTAATTTTCACTGTTAGTTTTTGCCAGATGCCGAAATGCTTTGCGCGCCATGTCACTGTTTCATGCAGTCCGATAAGGCCGGAAGTGCGTCCGGCGATAGCGCGTTCGCCCGTAGTTTCGGTGGAAAGCATGTGAAGTTCGATGCTCAAGGAAAGGTCGAAACAGATTCCAATTGGCGCGTGGATTTGGGTTTCGAGATAAATGACTGTCATTGTTTGGTGGGTGTCTCAAACAATAGCTTCTAAGATTTCATTCTGCTGTTTTTTTGTCAGCTTTTTAAAAATCAGCTCATACGCGTTTTTTAAAAGCCGCTCCCATTCTTTATGGCTCAGCGCATCCGGCTCCTGAACCTGAATCCAACCACCACGCGCCAGGTACGGCGCAGGAATAATGCCTTCGCGCTGCGTAAGCTCCGCAAAATCCTCCGGCGACGCTTTTAAAGAAAAATGGAATGGCGGGTTCAGATTCGTCATGCAGTACATCTTTTCACCGATCACAAAGCACAAATGCTCTTCCCACTTTATGTCCTGCTGTGTGCCTTTACACGACATGCAGAGCTCTTCGAGAGTTTGGAGGTTCATTATATTCTTAAATTTAAAAAAGTTAATACCCAAACCCCTTCAGCATCTGCGGATTATCCCTCCAGTCCTCGCGCACCTTCACAAACAGCTCCAGGAAGACAGGCATTTGCAGGTGCTGCTCGATTTTTTTGCGGGCACGCTCGCCGATTTTCTTTATCATCGTGCCTTGCGCGCCGATGATGATGCCCTTTTGCGATGTGCGCTCGACGATGATTTCCGCCGAGATAAACCATTTTCCAGCTTCGCGCTCTTTGAATTCCACCACGTTTACTTCCGTAGAGTAGGGGATTTCCTGTTTAAAAAGCTCAAAAACCATTTCGCGGATAAGCTCGGACACAAAGAAGCGTTCCGGCAGCGTGCTGAGCATTTCCGGATCGTAGTAGAATTCGTGCTCGGGGATATACTGCTCCAGTTCTTTTAAAACGTCGTCCACAAATTTATTTTCCAGCGCCGAAATCGGGAGCACTGCTTTAAAAATATCCATTTCAACGAATTTCTGCATAAGCGGAAGCGCTTCGGCACGGTCTTTCAGCGCATCCATTTTGTTTAAAACGAGGATCGTCGGTTTTCCAGATCGCTTCAATGCTTTTTGAAAATCTTCGGTGAGGAATTCCGTTGCGCGGCGCGGGTCAGTTGCTTCCACCAGTACCACAACCGCGTCCGCATCAGCAATAGCTTCGGAAACGTACTCCATCATCGTGCGATGCAGCTCGTATTTTGGCTCCAGCACGCCTGGCGTATCGACAAACACAATCTGCAGTTCATCTGTTGAATGGATTCCCATTACGCGTTTGCGCGTTGTCTGCGGTTTGTCGGAAACGATGGAAAGTTTTGCGCCCATGATGGCGTTCATAAGCGTGGATTTGCCGACATTCGGCTTGCCGATAAGTGCTACGTAACCTGCTTTTGTTGCTTTATTTTCTGTATTTTCAGAATTCATGTCTTTTAAAAAAATGGATACAATGTACAATCATCAAATTTACACAAAAAAGGGCGAAACGGTTCATTTTCTTGACCGCGACTTAGTCAGAAACTTTTTGAGAGTAGGTAGAACTTAGCGATTTCTACAATAGTTATAGTCGTGATTTATTCCTGAGTTTTAAAATATTATATTGCGGTACAAACATGCGTGCAGATGAAGTAGTTTATGCGGATTATGCGAATCTGACAGAAGCTCAGATGAATACGCTTCGCAGCCTAGGCATCCGGACGGACTTTCTTGGCGGTTCGATAAATGCAGCTGAGATCATAAATGCATTTTCCAAAAAGGTCGTGGAAATGCAGAAAGAGATCAATACTTTAAAAGAGCTGGTAAAGGAAGTAAATCTTTTAAAGGAAACAACGCGGAAATTAGCCGAGAAACAGTAAAACTAAAGGGCAGATACAATATCTGCCCTTTGGCTTTTAAAACGGTTAAAAAAAATTACGGCATGAGCTTCACAGGAAATGTAATATCAATATCAGTTTCCGGGCTGCGGCTTGCTGATTTTGCGATGCCGTCATAATGGCTGAGCGCAATATTGAGTGCAGCATTTGTAGCGGCCGTGGCACTTCCTGCAGTAGTGATTTTAAATTCAAGGCCAATGGGCAGTGGAGGAGTATTTGTGTCAAAATCCTCCCGTGTAATACCAATATTCGTTACATTGAGAAACGTATAGAAAAACTGGTGAGAATTTTTTTCTTCCTTAATTTCTTCTGTCAGATCTACAGCCGGTGTTTTTGATTCATCACGCACCTGGATCATACCATTGTACGACGCACCCGTCTCGAGCACAATCGTGTCAATTCTTGTTGGTGTATTGCCTCCTTCGCCGTCAGGATCATTCCACATAAAGGTAAGGGTATCACCGGGCGTAGCCCCGATCTTGTTGAGCTTTACAACTATAGTCGTAATTTTTTCCTGCTCATTGGGCTTTACCGGATTTGAAGGGTCGTCTTCGCAGCCTGCTAAAAGGAAAATTCCTGCTGTGATAAGTGAAAATGAGTTTTTTAAAAGATTTCGCATGTCTTCACCTCTTCAAGGTTTAAAAAATTGTTGTAAGTCAGTTTGATTTTAAAAAGGAACGGTCATTCGCATCACAATATTCCGGCCTGCATCATGAGCGAAATAGCGGTAGCGACTGAGATAATCGCGGTAGCGAATATTAAAAAGATTTGTAAGTCCTACGGTAATTTTAAAACGCTGTGCCAGAAAATCAAACTCAGCGCCAGAGCTGACGTCTACAAGAAAATAGCCTGGCGGCGGCTCTACATAATCTACACCTTGTGGTACACGCTCCTGGCGGTGGACTCCGGTCAAGGCAATCTCTGAAAAAAGATCTGTCGTTGCATCATTTTCTGTCCAGTGGAAATGGCTTGCTAATCGCACGCGGTCAGCAGGCATATAAATAAGCGGTTCATTTGCCGTGATGTCTGTCGCGCGAAGGAGCGTAGTGCTGGCGCTTAGGCGCAGAAGATGATTAAGCTGGTAGTCCGCCTGCGCTTCAAAACCACGAATGAGCGCTTCCGTCTGGCGATAGCGGAATGTCGGAAATGCCCCGCGAATTGTAAGAGTAGGCTCTGCCTCAGGAAAAAGAACGATGTAATTTGGCATGGACATTATATATGTACTTATATCCAATCTGAGTCGCTCGCCTGTAAAGCGCAATGTCACATCCAGATTCACGCTACGTTCGCTCCGCAATTCAGTATCGCCGATTTCAAATGAAGCTGTGCCGTGGTGTACTCCATTAGCGTAAAGTTCATTTATACTTGGGGGGCGCCAGCCTGTCCCAAGATTTACCCCTGCCAACCAGCCTTCTGCCCATGAGTAGAGGGCGCCGAGTGCACCGGAAAAGCTTTGAAAAATATGGTCGCGAGCGAC
The DNA here is from genome assembly GCA_035628175.1 of Patescibacteria group bacterium. GTDB lineage: Bacteria > Bacteroidota > Ignavibacteria > Kapaibacteriales > DASPKH01 > DASPKH01. The sequence goes on along the minus strand of DASPKH010000144.1, from coordinate 7,352 downwards.
AATGGCATTGTCAATTACACGATAGGAAGTAAGTCCCCGCCAGTCATAGCGTGCACCTGCATTAATGATAAAATTATCCTGTGTCCACTGTTCCAATACAAACGCCCCACCGGAATACACACGGTAATTCGGCACAAAAAGCGAACGCCCCTGCGAAACATTGCCTTGGCGCAAGAGGCTGACGCCGGCTTTGCCAGAGATGTTTTTAAAAGGTACATGCTCGTAAGTGCCATCGAGCGTGTAGGTCGTGAGTGACAGGTCATATGCAGGGCGGTCTTCGAGCTGGGCTGCAAGCGAATCACTGTATGGCCGATGCGCATCAAATTCCTGTCGCCGGTTTTGCTGCCATGCGGCATTGAGCGTTAGCACTGATGAGTTTTTAAAACGTTCGTTGAGGCGCAGAGAGGCTGTTGTGTGTCCAATATCCTGTTTTGGCAATCCGATCTGATATGAGAATTCACGCTCCACAAGGGGACGCTCACTTTGAAAAGCGCGTTCAAGATCACTGAGGTTTTTAATATGCGAACCTGAAAATACACCCAGTCGCGTTCCAAAATGGCTAACTGTCGCTGAAATCTCCCGTTCGGCATTTTTAAAACCGAGCATTGCCAGCCCGTTTAATTCCTCAAATGCGGTATTTGCCAGCATGTAATTTGACGTTTGAGCGTCGCCTGCTTTCCGCATGCTGCCCTGGAGCCGCCACGAAAAGTTTTCTAAAAAGCCGGACTCTGCCAGAAGCGAAGCGGAACCCTGCATATTGTTTGAAAAAAGGTTGGCGGAAAATTCGCCCTCAAAACCACCGAGGTTGATTGCACGGTGTTCTGTGCGAATAACGCCTCCGATAGCATCCGCACCATACTGCACGCTCGCCGCACCTTTTAAAACCTCCACGCTTGATACGGCAAATGGGTCAATTTCAGGGGCATGTTCCTGTCCCCACTGCTGACCTTCAAGACGCGTGTCGTTATTTAAAATAAGGATGCGCTGGCTGTGCATTCCGCGAATCACCGGCTTTGAGATGGATGGGCCGGTTTGTAAAAGCGTCACACCGGGAACATCTTTAAGGAGTTCACTAAAGGTCTGTCCACGATGTTCGTCCACTTCGGCTGGTGTGAGAATGATCGTCTGCTGTGTTGACAGTCCTGTCTGCGCCCGTTCTTTTTCCACAACCACTTCACCTGTCTGAATCATTGCCGAGACAAGTCGAACCGAAAGAAACCGCTCATGGTCTACAATCACCTGGGTTTTAAAATCGCGATAGCCGACGTATCTGATCAGTACAGTATAGGTACCGCTTACCACATCTTCAAAAATAAATGTTCCGTCACCTTTTGTGATTCGCCCTTTCTGCGTTTCCTGTATCATGACCGACGCGCCCGCAAGTGGCGTACCTGAAGCGCTGTCCAGTACCACTCCGGAAAGCCCGGCGGGTTCGGTTATGCACAGAAGGGGCTGCGCAGCAAAAAGCAATAATGCTGCCGCCATGAAGAGAAATGTTTTCATGTAGAATGCTGTTTTTAAATAAGAGGCATCTGTGCCGACCAGCAGTATTGCTATTCTGCGGCACAATGAATACACGAACGCGCATTCCATTTGCCGGAATTCGGCCAGGAACAGCGTTTTTTGTACAACGTTAAGGACTTTTTATAACAATGCCGGTGGAGCGCGCGATGGCGTGGAAAGGAAGATAGAAGATATTTTTAAAACTTTCTCACGATGGACAGGCACTTCCGTACTTTTAAAAAAGAAAAATTCCTGTGGAGCTTTTAAAAAGGGAATTTCATGATGTGATGCCTGGCACAGTGAGCAGGATTCCTGCGGATTGATATCGGTATGCGAGTGGGTTTCCGTGATATTATCACCAATATCCAGTACACGCGCATGAAAGTGCCATGATTCAGTGAATCGCACATTCATAAACGCCAGTAGCATGAGCATAATGATACTCATACGCTGCAGGATAATATAACGGAATTTTTCGATCACGAAAATAATATTTAAATGATTTTTAAACGATTGTGATAAAGCGAATGTATTTTTGTTATTACATTTTATTTTGCAAAACTACACTATTTGCAAATCATTTGCAATAAGATTAACGTTTTTTATGAAGCAATCGTTGACCGTAGAGAAAGCTTTACATCAAGCACGCAAAATTCCACTTATATACTTTAGCTTTTGGGCAGCACTTTCTGCTTTCCTGGTTTGGGGTGGCGATGACCCGGATTATGAATCATTCTCATTAACATGTACTTTTGCAATTATCGGGCTTGTTTTTTTTAGTCTCACATTCCTAAAAAATAAGCCTCGTGCAAAAAAAACTGTAGCTCCGGAAAGTGAAGTTATCGTACGCTGGAGTTATACTCCTGAAGAGTGGGCAAATTTTACTTCAGCAGAAGCTGGCTTTGAAAAAAGTGAAGCAAGTATGATCGGTTATGGTATTGGAATAGTTTTTGCTGTACTTGGTATGGGTGCGTGGATTTTTGAAGAAGAAAACAAAACGCTGGAGACATTCATCTGGGCCGCCGCCGGTAGTCTTCTTGCTGGAGGTGCCCTGTCTTGGCTTACATGGATGTGGTTTAAAGTTCTTGCGCTATTGCGATTTGTGCGGTATTCTCAGCCTCAGCTACCTGAAGCGCTTATTATGAGAGATTCTATGCGCATCGGCAGTGACGAATACAGGTGGAATAAGAAAGCGGGCAGCTATACACTGCTCGGCATTTTTAAAAACGAGAAACATGGGCATCCTGTTCTTGAATTTGCGCTTCATTCTACAAATAACCGCAAGGATGTTCGTGTACCAATTCCCGCCGGAAGAGAAGATGAAGCGCAGAGAGTGATTGAGCGGCTTCATCCTGGCAGCAAGTAACCCTTAGGGTTTGTACATAACTTATTATCTACACTTATGCAAAACAGAAAACTGATATTTGCTATAGCCACATTAGCCATTATTGTCTTTGGAATATTTTTTAAAAAAGATATTTCAGCGCAGGAGATTACACCTTCGGCTCCTTCTCTCATGGAAGAATTCCGGCGCGTATTGCCGGAAATAGGACAGGGGCGTAAGGTGCTTTCAATACTCCACGGCGAGAAAGCTATTTTGTCTGAGATCCGTAATGTACGCTTTGGCAGCGACTATTTCGTTGTGCAGGATTCGGTATGGGATGGACGGAGGATCAACGTGAGAAGTATGTTCGTACGCAGTACAGAAGTTATCTGGCTGATCGAGGATGAAAGGTCTGTTGTTATAAAGTTGCGTAATTAGTTTTAAAAATACAGGTAAGAATTTTTAAAAATGCGGTTTTGAAAAAGCTGGATTCCGCGCTAATTTAGCTTTAGATTTATATCAATTTTCACTCTTTATTTTAAAAGGAGAGACAATGCGCCTTTCTACGTTTTTTAAAACCTTCCTGGCCTCAGTGATTTTATCCGGCTGCGTTACATTCTCCGGAGATGAATATAAACCCGATACTACGCCGCCGCCTGGCTATAATCCTATTTATCTGAATACGATTAAGCAGGTGGATAATACAAATCTTAGGCAGGCAGCATTACAGATTACCCGGATTGACCTGCGCGATCCACAAAAAGTAAAACTCTACGTTCAGCTGTCCGACTCTAATGGTGCATATCTACGCGGTGCAAATGAAACTGCTTTTAAAAAAATGTGGTGTAGCCTTAGCGAGGAAATCGCAGGTATAACGCGCAATGTATCAAATTTCACTATACGGGAAACAACAGAACTCGACCGTGTGCCGCTCGCACTTGCAGTTGTAATGGATCATAGTGGCTCGATGGGTGATGACCGTGCACGTGCAGTGCAGAATGCAGTGGAGGAATTTATAAAGCTGAAAAAGCCTGAGGACCAGCTGGCACTTGTGAAATACGATCATCGTACCATTGCTGAGTCGCCACTTTCTGGTGATCAGAGCGAACTTCTTACGCGTTTAAAAAAGGATGGGTTAATGTCACTTGGCGGTGGAACAGCAATAATTGACGGCATCGCGGCAGGTATCGACCAGCTACAGAATGCGCCAAATAATCTTCTAAAAGCAATAGTTGTCTTTACTGACGGGCATGAAAACAGTTCAAAGCAAAATAAAGATTCGGTTATTGCGCGAGCACGTAAAAGCGGTATCCTTGTTTGTGCAGTTGATTTTGGTGCATATGTTAATGCTGGATTTATGCAGGAATTTGCTGACAGGACGAGCGGCAGCTACCACCATATGTATGGTACCGGAGAGTTTAAATTCGTTTTTGAGGATATTTACAGGCGTTTAAAAAACTCTTATGTAATTGAGTACAAACCAGTAGATTACGGCCTGCATAATGTAAGACTAAAGGCGTGCCTGCCGCAGGATTCGCTCATCGCGATCGCAAGCTACGATAATACGCCAAATATCGGCGACATCGCGCTTTTAAATGTATTTTTTGACTTTAATAAATCAACCATCACCGCCGAATCTAAAAATTCTATTGATAACGTGTATGCACTTTTAAAAGCATTCCCGACAATGAAGATTGAACTTCGCGGCCATACCGATTCGCAGAATAAAACCGGGGACGCTGACTACAATACGAAACTTTCGCAAAAACGCGCTGAAGCTGTGAAAGAAGCGCTTGTAAAACGTGGCATCGCTGCTGATCGAATCTCAGCTTTTGGCTATGGCGAGTCGCGCCCAGTGGCTGATAATGCGACAGAAGAAGGCCGCGCGCTGAATCGCCGTACGGAATTTGTGATTATTTCGCGATAGTTTTTAAAAAGATGCTCTAAAAAAAGAAAGCCCGGAAGTCCTATACTACCGGGCTTTTTCGTAAAGATAATCGTTTCCATAATTACTTCTTTAAAACCTGTTGTACAGGCAAATCCTCTTTTAAAACCTTCTTTAAAGCAAATACGGAATGAGAACTTCATGCGACATAGCTCGCTACATGGTATGCGTCAAAGGTGAATGCTATTGTGAGCAATATTCTACGTCCCGAAATTTTTCGGTATAGCCTCTGTCGCGGAGTACACACAGTTTTTGTCGGAAATTTTCCTTTTTAAAACTCCTTGCGCGCATAGTCGGAAAAAGCCTTTAAAAAAAGCGCGAAGTTATAATGAAATAGTAGTGAAATCTTATTTTTTTTAATACGGTGTTTGCCAAAAGAAAAACCGGAGAATTGCTTCATCCGGTTTTAAAAAATTGGATTCTTTTAAAAGAAATTATCGTCCGCCGCCAAGGATATTCCCAAGCATTCCGCCCAAACCACCATTAGACTGTTGCTGCGAACCACCTGTACGATTGCCACTGCCGAGAAAACCCATCACGTCGTCGAGCACGCTGCCATCGCCATTACGGTCGAGGAAGTCCATGATACCACCGCTTTTTGCCTCACCGCCTTGAGCCGGAGCAGAATTACGCTGTTTGGAAAGTGCGCCGAGGATGAAAGGCGCGATAATAGGAATAAGCTTCATGGCTGTATTGACATCAATACCGAATTTGCTGGAAAGCACCTGTGCTGCCTGTGTGCCCTGTCCACCAAGAAGGCCGCCAAGATTGGGGTCAGGATTGGAATTAAGCGCCTGCTGCTGAATTGTGCCGCTTATGTTATTGAAAACGCCTTCATTGCCATATTTATTCAAGATGTGATCTACGCGCTGCTCGCCACCTGTCTGGGCCTGACGTTTTAATCCGCCGAGAATAAGAGGTGCGATAGCGGGGATAAGCTGTGATGCTATATTCTGATCGATACCGAATTGCGAGGAAATCTGGTTGGTAATCTGCGGCGTAGTACCACCAAGCAGCCCATTTAAAAGATCATTCATTATTTTCTCCTTTTGTTTTAAAAGATGTAAGCCTTTTAAAAACAAGGAGCAAGTGAAAAAGTTCTGTAGAAAGGGGGCGCTTGTGGTATTACTGAAATTATCCTTTAAAATCTTTTAGCCATTCAGCAGCTTCAACGATGTTATCGAAATACTGAATGGTAAGCTGATCGCCGACTTTACTGATAATGTTTTCAATGGCGATACGGCTGAAGTAGTCCTTTGAGGTAAGAATAGCACACGCCAGGTAGCCCGCTTCCAGAGCGCGGGGAAGCCAGTTTTTAACGGTCCATTCCTGGTCTTCCATTGAAACAACCTTCATATTTGTATTATCGGTCAGGATTTTATTATACCCATATTCCTGCATTAATTTAAGTTGGCTTTCAGCAATTTTTCTGAACTGAACGCTTGTAGCATATCCCTGCCACTGCACCATAATACAGGGAATATCCGGATTGACTGTAAAAACGCAAACACCTTCGATAGAATGACCCATTGTAATTTTTTAAACTATAAAAACAAGTAAAGGAATCTGCAATCTACAAAAAATCAGGGAATTATAAAACAAGTCGCACTATAAACCAACAAAGGACACTGGAAATAATTGCTGCGAGAATATCAAGAAATACGCCTGTTTTAGCCATCTGTGGAATTGTCACATACCCGCTGCCAAACACGATTGCATTTGGTGGGGTTCCGGCAGGAAGCGCAAAATCACATGAGGCGGAAATTGTTGCTGAGAAAAGTGTTGTTGTCATGTACGCAGGCGTAACAGCATAATGCAATACATTGAGCATAATGCCAATAGTAGCAGTATTGGATGCAACAGCGGAAATGCCTACAGTTGCAAGGCTTGCCATCAGCACCTGCACAAATGGCTCGAAATTTTGAACTCCGGCAAGTTGCCCGCCCATCCATCCGGAAAGGCCGCTCTGCTGGATTCCGGCAGCAAGGGCAAAACTGCCCCCGAGCAGCAAAAGGGTTTCCCATGGCACTGTTGTTAAAGATTTTCCTGAGAGAATCATTTTCCCACGGGAGCGCCAGAGGAGAAGTGTAAGAGCGGCCAAAACAGCAATGCTGCCTTCAATATGTGCAGAAGTAAGTTTGAAGCCTAGGTCAAACTGTTTAAAAAAATCAGTAAGGACTTTTCCGAGAATCCAGAGAACGGCCGTTACAAGAAAAACAGCAAGCACGATCCACTCTTCTTTTTTAATTCTACCGAGAAGATTTTTCTCCTTGTGAATTGCTTCAGCTCCAGCAGCTGTTTCCATCACGTCGCGCCTGCCAATTCGCCATAGAGAATACCAGACAATTGGGATAAAAATAATTACAAACGGAAATCCTACTGCCATAAAGGCGAGGAAAGGAATTTCAATGCCAATGCCAGACATAAATCCCGCAAACTGAGAATTGGGCGCGGTACCGATCTTTGTGCCGATACCTCCGACATTCGCTGCGTACGCTATGGCAAGCATGATTGCCATGCCATAGTATTGAAGACGTTTGCCGGCATAGCGCTCAAGCTGGGCAATGACTGCAATGCCGA
>DASPKH010000143.1:0-4618 GCA_035628175.1 Patescibacteria group bacterium | reverse complement strand
GCATCTGGCGTCGGTAAAAGTACGCTTTTGCATATTCTGGGTTCACTCGATATGGCAGATGAAGGAAATGTCGAACTCTACGCTGACGGCACAACACTGAAATATAGCGAGCTTTCCGGTGAGAAAATTGCCCACGTGCGGAATTCATACATGAGCTTTATTTTCCAGTTTCACCATTTGCTGCCGGAATTTGACGCGCTGGAAAATGTCATGATGCCAGCGCTTATTGCAGGTGTTTCTTTTAAGGACGCCGCCCCTCGCGCGAAGGAGCTTTTAAAAAAAGTTGGGCTGGAGCATCGTCACGACCACAAGCCAGCGGAGCTTTCAGGTGGTGAACAGCAGCGCATAGCAATTGCGCGCGCACTGGTCAATCGGCCACTTGTCGTTCTGGCAGACGAGCCAACAGGAAATCTCGATTCAGCTAATGCAAATTCTGTGCTGGAGCTTTTAAAAGATCTGCGCCGTGAATATAACGTGACGTTCGTCGTCGCAACGCACAGCGCGGATGTGGCGGCTTCGGCTGACCGCGTGATCACGATGAAGGATGGAAAAATTGTTTAAAGAATATGAAACGTTTTAGTAATTACATGCTTTTTTACGGAATTGTGCTCGTTATTTGTGGCGTGGCAGGATTCCTGTACAATCCAACGCGAGCTATTTCGGCGCTTGTGAGCGGCGTGATGCCGGGCGTTGCGGCTATGTCACTGTCGCTGTTGATCCGCCAGAAATCAGGTTGGGCTCTGGCTGCTTCTATGGGTGCAACGGGTGTTTTTGCGTTGATGTTTGGACAGCGGGCTTTTAACAGCTGGGAATTTGCAAAGTCACCGCAAGGACATTACGTTATTTTGATTTTGAGTTCAGTGATGTGTATTGCGTCAATTGTTACACTGCTTTTACTAATTGTTTCAAAAAAGCCTAAAGCAAGTTGAATGAGTTTTCAAAACGTAAAACAACCTCCATTTTTTAATCTGTGTGATGTCTTATGTCTGAACTAAGATTCGTAGGATTTCCTTTAAAATTTTTTTGCCTTTAAGCATTACTGAAGATTCCAGGCATGCTGGAATGACAATTACGAAGATAACTTACAATATGAAGAAATCAGATTTTTATCCTGAAATACGTTCTACAACTGTCATTGGCGTTTTACGTGATGGCAAGGCTGCGCTTGGGGCTGACGGCCAGGTCTCACTTGGCCCGACCGTGATGAAACATTCAGCTAAAAAAGTGCGGAAGCTGTATAACAATTCCGTCATGTGCGGTTTCGCCGGTGCAACGGCGGATGCCTTTACGTTGCTTCAGCGCTTTGAAGAAAAGCTGGAATCACACCGCGGCAATTTGTACCGTTCGGCAATCGATCTTGCGAAGGACTGGCGTACTGATCGCTTTCTACGTAGATTAGAAGCCATGCTTGTCGTGATGAATTCCTCTCAGCTGCTATTAATAAGCGGAACCGGAGATGTTATTGAACCGGATGACCAGATCATTGCAATTGGCTCGGGTGGAAATTACGCTCTGTCGGCAGCCCGCGCGCTGATGAAGCACACGGACAAAAGCGCAAAAGAAGTTGTGGAAGAATCTTTAAAAATTGCAGGCGAAATTTGTATTTACACAAATTCGAATATTACGATAGAAGAGCTTTAAAAAAAATTTAAAAATAGTTTTTAAAAAAAGATGAAAATAGCAATTGGATCGGATCATGCGGGTTTTAAGTATAAAAGTAAGATCATTGAGCATTTAAAAGGGCGCGGTTATGACGTGAAGGATTTCGGAACACATTCCGAAGAATCATGCAATTATCCGGAATTTATTTTTCCTGTTGCAAAAGCTGTTGCATCGGGGGAATATGACAGAGGCATCGTACTAGGCGGTTCGGGAAATGGCGAAGCGATGGCGGCAAACCGGGTGAAAGGTGTTCGCGCTGGACTGTGCTGGAATGAAGAATCAGCGCGGCTCACACGTAAACATAACGACGCAAATGTACTGTCGCTCGGCGAGCGCATGATGACGCCGGAAATGGCGCTGCAGATTGTGGATATTTTCCTGAGCGAGGAGTTTGAAGGCGGGCGTCATGTGACGAGAATTAAAATGCTTGATGAACTTTGATTTTTTTTAAGCTTTAAAAGAAAAACTAAAAGAATTTTTAAAAAGAAATGAATACAATCGGTTTCAACAACGACACACCGGATGAGCCGGAAAATCATAATGATGATGAGCTTTTAAAAAAGCTGGAGGCTGAAAATGCGCCGTCGCCAAAACGCGAAGATGCTTTTAAAGCGATGCCGCAGCTGACGCCGAGGCAGATCGTAGCGGAACTGGACAAGTACGTGATTGGGCAGGATGCGGCAAAAAAAGCTGTTGCCATTGCGTTGCGGAATCGCTGGCGGCGCCAGCAGGTAGAGGGTTCGCTGCGAGACGAGATCATGCCAAATAACATCATTATGATCGGGCCGACGGGCGTTGGTAAAACCGAAATTGCGCGGCGACTGGCAAAGCTTGCGGGCGCGCCCTTTATAAAAGTGGAAGCAACAAAGTTCACTGAGGTTGGCTACGTAGGGCGCGATGTGGAAAGCATGATTCGCGACCTTGTGGAAAATGCCGTTGCGATGGTGCGTACGGAGCGAACTGCCGAAGTGGAAAGTGCTGCGAAAGTGGCTGCTGAAAACCGCTTGCTTGATATTCTTATTCCGCCGGTAAAGCGGGGGCCATCGTTCAATGTGGCAAGCGATGAGGAAATTGAGAGTAATTCGCGCACGCGAGAAAAATTCCGCGATCGCCTTCGCGCTGGAAAGCTTGATAATAGCGAAGTGGAAATTGACGTGATGGTGGACCAGGTTCCGGCGATGGTGATGGGGCCGATGGGCATGGACGACATGAACATGCAGGATATTTTCAATAATATCCTGCCCAAAAAACGCAAAAAACGCAAACTGAAAGTCTCTGAAGCACGCGTGCTGCTGCAAGGGGAAGAAGCGCAGAAAATGATCGACATGGAAGCCGTAACAAAGGAAGCGTTAAAACGCGTGGAAAATTCAGGAATCGTGTTTGTAGATGAGATTGACAAAGTGGCATCGCGCGGCGGCAGCTCAAATTCTGGGCCGGAAGTGTCGCGTGAAGGTGTACAGCGTGATCTGCTACCGATCGTGGAGGGTTCGACTGTGAATACAAAACATGGTGTTGTAAAAACAGATCATGTACTTTTTATTGCGTCAGGCGCATTTCATGTTGCGAAGCCATCGGATCTGATCCCCGAATTGCAGGGACGATTTCCGATCCGTGTGGAATTGCAGTCGCTGACGGAAGAGGATTTTGTAAAGATACTTACAATTCCCGAAAATGCACTTATAAAACAATACCAGGCGCTCGTGGCAAGCGAAGGAATGACGCTTGAGTTTGCTGAAGATAGCATTAAGGAGATCGCGTCCATTGCTGCGCGGGTAAATGACGATGTGGCAAATATCGGGGCACGACGTTTACATACTATTCTAACGACGCTGCTGGAAGATATGCTTTTTAATGCGCCGGATAATATCGAGTCGAATATACTTACAATTACTGCCGAGCTCGTTCGCGAGCGGCTGAATGAGATTGTGAAGGATGTGGATCTGAGCAAGTTTATTCTTTAAGATAAAATTTTAAAAACGGGGAATTTTAAAAACAATTGACGTAGTTTTCAACGAACAAAATTCATGGATGACATCGAAGCGATACGACAAGAACTGACAGCTGTAGAGGAGCCTGAGCAACGGCTAGAGTTGCTTTTTAAGCTTTCAGCGATATACTGGCGGACTGATCAGAAAAAAATGCTTGATGTTTTAAAAGAAGCGCTGGAGATCGCCCGTGATACGGACAATAAACCAATGCTTGTGCAGGCCATCTGGCATATGGGATCATGCTATCGCGCTCTTTTAAAAGAGGAACTCGCCTATGAATATTTCATGGAAGCGTTGGCACTGGCGCTGGATTTTGGTCTAAAGGAAAAGCAGTCGCGCATTTTAAATTCCCTTGGCGTTTTACATCAGAATACATCAAAATTTTCGCAGGCAATTGATTATTTTGAGCGTGCGCGCGCTATAGCTGCTGAAATCGGTATGCAGGATATTGAAGCATTAGCTGTTAATAATATTGGCGTATGCTTGCATAATCTCGGACAGTACAGCGATGCGCTTCGCTACTATCTTGAATCAGGAAAACTTTACGAAAAAGTGAATGGTCGGCCGACAGCACATGTAATAAAAGTAATGGGTAGCCTCGCGCTGGAGATCGGCGATACGGAAAGCGCAATCAAAAATTTCCTCCATGTGCTGCGCCTTCCGGAGATGCAGGAGAATTACCGTGAGCGGGCGCCACTGCTTACTGATATCGGCAGTGCCTATCTCAGCCGGCAGGAGTATGACCTGGCTTTAAAAAATTTCGAGCAAGCGTTGGTGCTTACTGAGCTTGCCGGCGATCGCTATCAGACGATTATTCTGTACTGCATGATGGCTAATCTATTTTTTGAAACAGGAGAATTTCAAAAAGCATGGGATCTGCTCCAAAAAGCTGAATTAGAACTGGAAGAATCGCACCCTGCATATCTCGAAAGCATGATCTACCTTTTTAAAGGGGTTGGTTTTAAAGC
>DASPKH010000142.1:0-3835 GCA_035628175.1 Patescibacteria group bacterium | reverse complement strand
CAGAAATTACAGCGGTGATCGTGAGCCGGCGGCTTGGCACATCTATAGGTGATGTCATCCTGATTTTAAACATTGTCATTTTTGCAATAGCAGCGATTTTTCTCGGCATTGAAGTGGCAATGTACTCTATCCTTACATACCTTTCTGCTTCAAAAACAGTTGATTTTCTGATCCATGGTATTGAGGAATACAATGGTGTATGGATTATTTCCTCAAAAAGTGAAGCTATACGAACAGGGCTTTTAAATCAGATGAACCGTGGTGTAACAGTCTACAATGGCCAGGGCGGTATGACAAATGCTCCCCAAGATATTCTTTTTTGTGTTGTTACCCGCCTGGAAGTGCCAAGGATAAAACAGATAATCAAGGAAATTGATAAACGTGCCTTTATTGTGATTAATCCCGTAAGTGACGCTTCCGGGGGCGTTTTAAAAAGACAGGTTCTAGACCATTAATAAGTTGGTACCAATAATTCCAAATGCTTAAAAAACTTTTTTTAAAAGCATTTTGTGAATTTGTGCGACTTCCGTATATTTGCAGTCTATATTTTATAAAGAGGTAAATTATGGCACGTCGCTGCGACTTAACAGGAAAATCTGTCCGCTCAGGAAATAATGTTTCTCACGCTAATAACAAAACACGCAGACGCTTCCTTCCCAATCTCCAGAAAAAACGTATCTGGGTTCCGGAAGAAGGACGTTTCATTACGCTTCGTGTTTCTACAAGTGCTTTAAAAACACTTGACAAAAAAGGCCTGATTGGCATGATAAAAGACATGCATTAATGTGCGTCTTTTAAAAGATTTTTTTAACCCTTGCTCTATCTGCGCAGGGGTTTTTTATTTTAAAAAGAAGTGGTATTTTAAATGCGCTGAAGATTTCCAACCTACGCTGTAATTGCTTTTAAAACGTTTACCTAGTGAAATACGTAAGGTCTTCCAGAAAAATACTACGAGCATATGACTTTCAAAATAGATTTTCTTTTAAAAGCAACAATGGCGGCATTTACCTTGGTTCTTCTCTCCTGCGGCTCTACGCCTTCTGGTACTCCTGCAAGAGAAATTACCAGGAACATATTCGTTACGGATACGGCGGCTCTTAACAAAAAAGCACGGCAATTTTTTATACAAGGTTCTGCTTTTGAAATGCAGGAGCGCTATGCAGAGGCTATTGTGGAATTTCATCAGGCGCTACGGAATGATAGTTCGGCCGTGATTTTTTATGCTCTTGCGAAAAATTACTTAGAACTTTCAAAGAACTCTCAAACTCCAAAACTGGACGAAGCATTAGAATATTCCCGTGAGGCAACACACCGTAATCCCCTGTTTGTGCCGGCGCTTGAAATTACAGCCCGGATTTTTATGGCGCAGTATAAATTCAGCGATGCTATTCCGGTCTATGAGCGGATCGTACAGCTGGAGCCGACCCGGACACACCGCTTTACACTTGCCCGGCTCTACGAATACCAAAATATGGATAAGGCAATTGCTGAATATGAAAAACTTTCAGCCGAAGAAGAAGACTACAGCGTGCTCTATCGCCTCACAGAAATCTACCGGCAGACAGGACGCCAGGAAGCGCTTACACGGACACTTTTAAAAATGATGACCCTTACACCGGATAATCCTGCAATAGGCGAAAATATTTTTCAAACGTATCTTTCACAGAAAAACTTTTTAAAAGCCCAGGAATTACTCACACAGTTTGAGAGCCAGATAGCAGGTGAAGACCTCAACCGGTATTATACTCTATACGGATCAGCGCTAATACAGGCTGGTGACTCCCTTGTCGAGAGGCGAAATCTTGCACAAACATTCCTTTTAAAGGTTGATTCTTACGGGTTTGCTGACTGGAGAACACTTTTAACGGCAGGCTTTGTAGCTGACGCAATAAAAAATGAGAATAAAGCTGAAAATTTCTTTAAGAAAGCAACTATAGCTGCCGATACTATAGCCGACGTCCCGGTACAGATCGCTTTACATTACATTCAGTCGGATAAATTCTCTCAAGCGGCTGAATTTTTAAAAACGCACGAAAAATCTTTTCCAAAAGACTGGCGGGTGCCATTTTTCCTTGGTGTAGCTCATTCACGTTTAGGTAATAACGATCAGGCTATTAACGCTTTAAACCGTTCAGCCAAAATTGACTCAACGATCGCAGATACCTGGATCCAGCTTGGTTTACTGCATGACGAAATGGGTAATCATAAGCAATCTGATGCTGCGTATGAGCATGCCCTGGCGATAGATCCTGATAATGCACTTGCCAATAATAATTATGCATATTCGCTCTCGCAGCGTGATATGCAGCTAGACAGAGCTTTAAGAATGATTGGCATTGCGTATAAGGCTGAACCAAACAATGCTTCGTATCTGGACACATATGGCTGGATATTGTACAAATTACGTCGATATGAAGAGGCGCTCACATTCATCGAAAAAGCAGTTGCTGCCGGAGATGTAAGTGCAGCTGTATTCGAACATTTAGGTGATGTCTATATAAAATTGAGTAATAAGGAAAAAGCGCGTGAAGCCTGGGAAAAATCACTACAAAAAGACCCGAACCGTGACTCTGCGCGCGAACGATTAAACACCATTCGGTAAACCTTCAGGTTTTAAAAACACCATGTTTGTAATAATTGGAACGATAGTAGTTTTTGGAAGTATTGCGCTCGGCTATGCGCTCCATGGTGGTGAATTTGGTATTCTGTTTCAATATACTGAATTCATCATTATTGGTGGGGCCGCTGCTGGAACACTCCTTATAGCCAATCCACTAAGCATCACAAAAAGTATTTTTGCGCGGATCATTGGTTCTTTAAAGGGTTCCTCATTCAATAAGGATTCGTACCTAGAGCTTTTAAAACTTTTATACGAACTATTTCAACTCGCAAAACGTGAGGGTTTGATTGCTCTGGAGCCGCATATTGAAAATCCCGAGGGAAGCGCAATCCTCTCACGGTACCCGACATTTCAGGCCAATCATCATGCAGTTGAATTTCTTTGCGATACTCTCAAGGTATTATTAAATGGTGGTATTCCGGCACATGATCTAGAAGAACTTATGGATCTAGACCTTGAAACTCTGCACCATGCGGAAACCCAGGCACCTTCGGCACTTACTACTGTGGGTGATGCGCTTCCAGGCCTCGGTATCGTGGCAGCTGTACTTGGCGTCGTAATTACGATGGGTAAAATTGACCAACCTCCAGCTGTCATAGGACACTCAGTTGCAGCTGCTCTTGTGGGAACGTTTCTTGGAATTCTTCTTTCGTACGGACTCGTGGCTCCCCTTGCAAAAAATATCGAACACCTTATTGCCAGTGAGCATAGTTATATGAATTCTATTAAGGCATCACTTCTTTCCTTTGCAAAAGGAGCACCTGCAGTAGTGGCCGTCGAATATGGACGCCGTGCGATTGATCCTGAGCACAGACCATCTTTTAAAGAAACAGAAGAAGCTGTAAAACAGGCACGATAATCTTTTAATAAGAGCAGTACAATGGGAGAAGACCAACCGATAATCATTAAAAAGAAAAAAGCTGCCGGCCATGGTGGCCACCATGGTGGCGCATGGAAAGTAGCGTATGCGGACTTCGTGACTGCTATGATGGCGTTCTTTCTCGTGATGTGGATCATGGGTCTAGGCCAGAATTCTAAACGTGCTATCGCAAGTTATTTTCGGGAACCTGGTTCTTTCAGTTTTACAACGGGTAAAGCGCTTCCTATTGATCTCAATTTAAAAAATTATAATACTACCACAGGTCGTGAGGCTCCATACGATAATTTTTCTGAACGTGGCGGTTTACTAGGTTCCAATCCGTCGGGCGTCACCGA
>DASPKH010000141.1:0-13724 GCA_035628175.1 Patescibacteria group bacterium | reverse complement strand
TGACCGAAGCAGTGAGACAGCGACCATATTCAGTGATTTTGCTGGATGAGATTGAAAAAGCAAATCCCGATGTCTTTAATATTCTCCTGCAGGTGCTTGACGATGGACGGCTCACCGACAGCAAAGGCCGCACGGTGAATTTTAAAAATACGATCGTTATTATGACGAGTAATCTGGGAACAGATATTATCCAGGATAAAATTCTTGAAATTACAGAAACTAATCGCGATGCAATACTTGCCGGAATGCGCGCTAAAATTATCGAGCTTTTAAAAAAGCGGATGCGACCGGAATTTTTAAACCGCATTGACGAGATTATTCTTTTCAAGCCGCTCACACGCACGGAAATCCACCAGATCACAAAGCATCAGCTTGACAATCTACGTGAAAAACTGCACCAGAGCGATCTCCAGCTCGAAGTGACCGAGGAAGCGCTCGAGTGGATAGCCCATATCGGCTACGATGTACAATATGGTGCCAGACCGCTTCGCCGCGCAATCCAGAAGTACATTGCTGACCCGCTTGCGATGAAAATTTTGGGCGCAGAATTCGTTCACGGCGATACGGTGAAGATTGATGTGGATACGGCAGGAACACTCAGACTAGAACGCGCATAAGTTTTTAAAAGATCAACCTTTACAACAAAAAAGTCATTCCTGTGAAAATTAGTTTTCCGGAATGACTTTTAATTTGTTTTCTGCGTAATTTTGTGATAATTTTTCCTGGTTTTTTAAAACAATTCACCACACCTTTTTAAAAAGAAATTTATTTGTGATAATCAATACAATGCGTTGTAGAGGATTTTTAAAGGCATATTTTCCTGTTGTGTTTGCCGTTGTGGCAGGCTGTGCATCTCCCCAGCCCATCAGCGTGGAGCAGCTCAACGGTTCCATTGAAGTGGCAGAAGGCGAAACAGCTTCGATCTGGTGGGATTTTAAAAACGCGGAATATGTACGTGTTGAAGGTGTGGAACAGGTTTTTAAAAGCCTCGATACATTTTCTTTTCGCGCGGAAATTTCCAAAAATTTCAGGATCACAGGCTATAGCGAAGGCGATAGTGCCATTCGAATGTGGAATGTACGAGTGTATTCATCCGAACCTCCTATGAGTATTAAGACCGGGCCGGTTGATGCAGACGTTTCATTTGAGGCATCGCAGTATTTTGGCGGGAAAATGCTGCTTTCGCGTGGCTCACCTCTTATTCCACACCATGTAAAAATCCTTTCTGCCCTTCACGATAATAATAATAGTATTATTTTAAAGGCGTTGCCACTCGACCGCAACGGGAATTTTCTTGCCGGGTTGGACAACGCTGTGAATTATCAGTGGATGGTGCAATATCGCTGTGGCAGAGATTCTACGGGTTTAAAAAATGTAGCAGTGCATCCGGTTTTAAAAAGCAATGATCCACTTTCAATAGCCGTATGTCTTGACCGCTCGGCTTCTGCTTCTTTCAGCCCCAATGCTTTTTCGGCAGTGCGCGAATTTTCAGGGGAATTGCAGCAGGACGATGAACTTGGTTTTGTGTATTTTAATCAGAGCGTCGGAATAATCGAACTTCAGAAACAGGCGGGAATCAGCCGTACTTTAAGCGGTTTTACACTCCCTTCGGCGCACGGATTGAGCGCTTTATATAAAGCTGCCTTTTCGGGGCTGAATATGCTGGAAGAGAGCCGCACAACTTTAAAATCACTTGTGATCATCAGCGGAAGCGCAGATAATGCGTCTATTATATACACAGCTGATGATATCGCACATGAAGCTAAAAAGCTGAATATTCCCATTTACACGATCCGTATAGGTGATGCAACGGAAAGCTATCCGCTGAAATTTATTTCCAGCTACACTGGTGGAAAATATTATTACCTCTCAAATGAACAGACAGACGATATCCACGATATCCTCTTGGAAATTTCCAACGCGCAGAAAATGTACTACGAAGTAAAAGCGCCTGATGTCCATTTTAAAAACTGTCCGGATGTACAGGCGCAGATCCTTATAAAAACTCCTGAAGGCCAGCTCTCAACTATCACTACGCTTGCACTGGAAGAACAAAATAATTTTCCGCAATACCAGGCGCTTGCTATTTTTTCTAAACGGGATACGGCCATCAGCGCAGATTATCGCGAAACGCTGCAGAGCTTTGCGGAGGTTTTAAAAGATAATCCGACAAAAGTAATTGAACTAACTGGCAATAGTTCAACGGACGGTGACGATGATTACAACATGATGATCGCACTAAAAAGAGCCCAAACCGTTCGCCGCGCGCTTGTGGAAATGGGTGTCAAACCGTCGCAGATCAGAGTTCGTGCCGAAGGAAATCGCCGCCCGGTCTATTATTTTCAAAATGCCAGCTGGCAGGAAGATTACAATCGCCGTGTGGAAGTCCGCTGGCTAGATCCGGCGCTGCTGCCGTATGAGATCACTGCAGGAATTGTGGCAACAGAAGATGAAGCGCTTTTTAAAACAGACGAATGGGAAAAACGCGGCGCAAAAGCGTATTATGAGACAATTTATTATCAAAAGCAGCCCGCCTTTCGCATAAAGCTTTGGGGTTATTCTAGTTATGGAGATGCTGCTTCAGCTGCACGAGAATTACAGCGGAAGTACGGCGGAAATTTATCGCTGGAATAGATTTTTATAACAGTAATTTTGCAGGATATTCGTTATAACACGAAAGTAAAGTGTCAAAAAAAAGTCTTTTATTAAAGATCCTAAATTGTCAAAAAGCCATTTTTTATGGAACTCCCGATTATGAAACAATACATGGTAGATATTGATTTGCCAATGGATATGAACCATGAATTCATGGAGCTTATCCCCCGGCAGCGCGCCCGTATCAATAAACTTTTACAACAAGGCGTAATTGCCAATTACTCCCTTTCCAGCGACCGATCACGCCTTTGGGTGACGGTCAACGCGGTTTCAGAAGCAGATGTGGATGCAGTTTTGCGCACATTTCCCGTTGCGCGTTTTATCGAATGGACAATCCACGAATTGATGTTTCAGCAGAATTCTACGCCATTTGTTTTAAAAATGTCATTGAATTAACAAGTGCTAATACGGGACTATTTTTTTTAAAGCCAGAGTTTTAAAACTTTGGCTTTTCTGTTTCAAAAGATATTCAATGTTTAAAAATTTTCCTAAATTCGTACATGCGGATAATTTCAGCAATATTGTGTTTTGCTATAATTTTTCTTTCACTTCTGCCATGCGCTGATGTGAACAAGCTTGCTGTCGAAAATCCTCAGGAAAATGTTATAAAAACTAGAGGGCATGAGGACCACTGTGCAGAAAATCCCTGTTCTATTTTCTGCCAGTGCTCAGCCACGTGCTCATGCGCTGGTAGCGCACTATCTCTTGCAACTTTTAAAAACCCACAGTTAATTTCACCTCAATTGGTCCACCTCCCAATTTCCTCTCTTGCTGTCAGTCCGAGCAAAGGTTTTCCTGGCTCATCGTTGCGTCCGCCGCAAATCTGAGTTATTTTAAAAGGTCTTTTTAAAAGTGATTTCGTAATTTTCAATTTCAAAATTGAAAAGTGTAGCTGTTTGTGTATAATTAGATTTAAAATATGATATGAATAAATCACTCTGGTCCGATACGAAATTCCGCCTTTTGATGGCGGCAACGCTTATTGTAGCAGCATTTGAAATCCTCTCTTTAACGATCGATTTTCATTTGCCAGATATTATCGCCATTCCGTTTTTTGCAGGTATAATTGTTTTTATTGGGTACGAAACGGTAAGAAATGGCTTTAAAGCGCTTTTAAAGCTGAATTTCAAAAGCATAAATCTTCTCATGCTCATCGCTGTCCTTGGCGCATTTTATCTTGGCGAATATGTTGAAGCAGCCTTTGTCATTGTGCTCTACACGCTAGGTGAATATCTCGAAGGCTTTGGTGTTCAGACAAGCAAATCTTCAATGCAATCGCTTGTAGAGCGCGCACCAAAAACCGCCTTTTTAAAAAGTAAAAATACACTTGTGCCGGTGGATGAAATTGCCATTGGCGAAATAATTGTTGTCAAGCCCGGCGATATGGTTGCACTCGACGGCGAAATTATCACGGGAAATAGCTCGATTGACGAATCTTCTGTAACGGGCGAACCTATCCCGGCCGACAAGCATGCTGGTGATGAGGTTTTCGCGGGAACGTTGAATAAGCAGGGCTACATCGAAGTAAAAGTTTTAAAAACTGCGAAAGATTCCACGCTAGCAAAGATCATTAACCTCACCTTTCGTGCTACTCAGACAAAAGCCAATACACAACGTTTTATTGAAAAATTCTCAAGCTATTATACACCTTCCATTATCGCAATTTCCCTACTTATCGTTATAATTCCAGTTCTGTTTCTCGGGCTTCCTTTTAAAGAGTGGTTTGAAAATGCTATTACACTGCTTGTAATTGGCTGTCCTTGCGCGCTTGTCATTTCAACGCCTGTTTCGATTTATTCCGCAGTTGGCAATGCATCACGTCATGGAATTATTATCAAAGGAGGAAAGTACATCGAGGCGATCGGGCAAATCAAAGCAATCGCACTCGACAAAACGCGGACAATTACCTATGGGAAGCCATTTGTTACCGATGTGATTCCCTTCGGTGGAAACTCTCGTGGCCACGTTCTCGCGTGCGCGGCCGGTATGGAAATGTATTCCGAACATCCGCTTGCTACAAGCATTGTCGAAGCAGCTAAACGTGAGCATATAACGCCCCATGCTATAGAAAACTTCTCTGCTGTCCTGGGAAAAGGCGCGACGGCTGACTGCCTTGTATGCCATGACCGCGAGCATCTTATCGGCAAGTTGCCATTTATAAACGAAGCATTTGCTGTTGAACATAACATCGCCGGAAAAGTGGACGAATTACAAAAACAGGGTAAGACCTCAATTCTCGTCAGTAATCGCAAAACAGTCGAAGGCATTATTGCAATGACAGATGGAATCAAACCTGAAAGCAAAGCTGCAATTGAGGAGCTTATAATGCTGGGCGTAACGCCAATAATGCTGACGGGCGACCATCCGACGCCGGCAGGTTCTGTTGCGCAACAAGTTAGCATTACTGACGTACGTGCGGGGCTCCTGCCGGAAGGAAAAGCTGATGAAGTTTTAAAAATGCAGAAACAGTTCGGCATAATAGCGATGGTGGGCGATGGTGTAAATGACGCTCCTGCTCTCGCGCTTTCAAACGTGGGCATAGCAATGGGCGCAGCCGGAAGCGCCACGGCGATAGAAGCATCGTCAATCGCGATTTTAAACGACCGTTTAGAGCTACTTCCCTATCTTGTAAGGCTCGGCCGTGCGACGATCAATACGATCAAAGCAAATACAGCCTTCGCAATCGGTGTAAAAATCCTGTTTGTCATTCTTGCTATTTTAGGAATGAGTCATTTGGCATTAGCAATTTTCGCGGATGTTGGAGTGACAGTGCTTGTTATTTTAAACAGCTTGCGGTTGCTGAAGTTTGGTGGAATAGAAGCTATTCAGCCAGCGACTACACCACAATCCTCCGTGAAAGAATGCTGTAGCACATGTAGTTAAACTTTATAAACATGAACATATTTTAAAATCTTATCATGAAATTTCTTTTAAAATTATCAATTTTCTTTTGTTGTTGTATGGTTTTAAAAGCGCAGAAAGCGCAGATTTCCGGAAGAGTTTCGCACGACAATGAACCTTTGAAAGGTGCAACAATAACTCTTGAGGGAACAAATATTGGCTATATTACAGATACTGACGGCCAATTTCTTTTAAAAAATATTCAGGCAGGCACGTATACTTTAAAAACGACTTTTCTCGGCTTCGAAGATTTTGAGCGGGAAATTCTTTTAAAACATAACAGCGATTCGGTTTTTGTAGAAATTGAAATGCATGAGGATGAACATGGGCATGAAACACCTGATGTTGTCGTAACAGCGACGCGTTCAGCGCGGAATATCGATGATGTGCCGATACGTGTAGAGGCAGTGCCGCAGGAAGAAATTGAAGAAAAAATTCTCATGCGTGCCTCTAGCGTTTCGATGCTGCTGAGTGAGCTGACCGGCATGCGCCTGCAAACAACCTCGGCGGCAAGCAATACGGCAAATGTGCGGATTCAGGGTTTGAACGGGCGTTACACACAGGTGTTGACGGATGGTATTCCCAATTTTTCGGGCATGTCATCGGGCTTTAGTATTGTGCAGACGCCGCCGCTGAATCTTCGCCAGGTGGAAGTCGTAAAAGGCACGGCATCGGTACTTTATGGCGCTGATGCAATTGCAGGCGTAGTGAATTTTATTACGAAAAACCCAACAGAACGGCATGAAGTAAGCGCACTGATAAATCAGACATCGATTCTTGGAACTGACATTTCAGGTTATTACGGATTTAAACCAACCGAAAATTTTGGTTTTACAATTCTGTCAAATTACAATTTTCAAAAGGAATTCGATGCTGACGGCGACGATATGACAGATGTTGCAGGTTATAACCGCAGCAGTTTTTTTCCGAAGATCTCGTATAATTTTTCTAAGGATTTGACAACGACGCTGAATTTCGGCTATACACGCGAACAACGAAATGGCGGTTCAATTTCAAAAATTGACAATGCTTATACGGAATCTAATACCTCACAACGTCTCAATGGGAGTTTGCGTACAGACTGGGTGCTTTCGGAAAATTCGCTTGCAATTGTAAACCTTGCGGGAATGCAGCTCGAGCGTGATGCGGATTTTGGCGGTTACCTTTTTAATGCGACACAGCGATTATTTTATTCTGATGCGCAATACACATTAAATACAGGCAATAATGAACTGCTCATTGGTGCAGCGTTGAATGTGGACGACCTGAATGACCGAACTCCGCAGCAGAACGACAACCGTGACCCGCTCACCTACCGCTTTTCTGATGTTGGAATTTTCGCGCAGGACGAATTTAAAATTACAGAGCAGTGGACAACCCTTTTATCCGGTCGTGTTGATTTTCACAATGTATACGGTACATTTTTTTCTCCACGGGCATCATTAATGTACAAACCCCTTCGTGAGTTTACGTTTCGTGTCTCCGGAGGAACAGGCTTTAAAGCTTCAACGCCATTTGTGGAAGAAGCTGAAGAACGCGGTTTTCGGCGGCTGTTCATCGAGCCAGGTGGTTTAAAAGCAGAAAAGGCGAGAAACGCTCAATTTGATGTAAACTGGCGAACTAATTTCGACGAAATCGGCATCAACATGAATGCTTTGGCTTTTGCAACGATGATTGATGATGCAGTGTATGCTCATACCCATAGCGGCCCCGGCGCATTATCAATTGTTCATGTAAAAAATGTATCTGGGCCTACCTTTACCCGTGGCGGCGAAGTTTCCGGACATATTACATATTCTGATTTTAAATTCGTGCTTGGTTACACCTACATCTACGCCACTCAGGAACATGAAACGACGCCTGGCAATATCGAAAGATATGAAATTGCGTTAAATCCGCGCCATACAGGACAGTTTATTATTATGTACGAAAATCATGAAGAGGGAATCAAAGCGGGTTTTGAAAATTTCTATACCGGTTTTCAAAGACTTGAGGATAATGGCCGTTTCGGCGAGCGCTCAAAGCCATACTGGATTACAGGTGCAATGATTGAAAAAGCATTTGGTAATTTCCGTATTTTTATCAATTTCGAAAATATTTTCGACACCCGCCAAACCCGTTTTCAAAGGACGAGTATACATGATTCGCGCTCAGGCATATACCAACCCCTGCCGATCTTTGCACCACTTGAAGGCCGCGTTATTAATGGTGGAATTCGGTTCGTTTTATAACTTTTAAACGCTTTTACAATGGAAATTACTGAAATTGATTTGCTTCGCTTCCCTATCGGGAAATTTGATAATGATGTAGACATTACAGATGATATTTTAAAAATCTGGATTTCGGAAATTGAGGAATTGCCGAAGCAGTTACGCGAGGCGACAAAAAATCTAACTAGCGAGCAACGTGACATGCCTTATCGTCCGGGCGGCTGGACGGTGCAGCAAACAATTCATCATATTGCTGACAGCCATATGAATAGCTTTATTCGTTTTAAACTCGCGTTGACGGAAGATTTGCCGACTATAAAGCCGTACGAAGAGGCGCTTTGGGCAGAATTACCCGATGGGAAGAATATGCAAATAGAGATTTCGCTTCAACTACTTCAAGCGCTACACGAACGTTGGGTTATGCTTTTAAAAAGTCTTTCTGAGGAGCAATTAAATCGAAAGTTTATTCATCCTGATTCTGGTGAAGTTCCTTTAAAAACAAATATTGGAATATACGCCTGGCATGGGAAACACCATCTTGCACATATTACTTCTTTAAAAAAGCGGATGAACTGGTAGTTTTTTAAAGCCTGTGAAATATTCCACAGGCTTTTTTATTTAATTTTTGGCACAACGGCAATTTCAATTCGTGGGTTTTCAGTCCGCTCCAATGAAGTATTTCCGTTGAGATCAGGCTTTTTTAAAAAGCGGATAGAAACTTTTGTTGAATCAAATCCACCCTGTCTGACAAACCATTTCTTTAAGGAGTCTTGCCTTTCGGCTATCTCTTTCCCGCTTTTAGAGCTGTACAGCCCAATCCAGCCTCCCGGGTATCTGCCTTTTGCAGATGTTGTGATCTGCTGTAAAACTGTATCTGCTGATACAGCAAATTGAGCACTACCAGATTGAAAAAGCACATTTTCGCCAACAGAATAAACAGTATATTCTTCATTCGAGCGAACAACAACGCCTTTCGACCGAATTTCCGGATAGACCACATCCGGCACATTCAGGTCAATATTCTGCCATGAAAGTGCTTCAGCATCTGTATTGGGGATAAACTGATTATTATTAACTCTTTCAGCAAATCTTTCATGGGGTTCCTGGATTTTTTCACAGGAAAAAAGCGTAAGAAATACTATGCTTATGAATATGGAGAAGAGGTTTTTATGCATACTTTATACTCATTTCATCTAAAATTTCACCTAAAATCAGTGATCATATCTTTTTCAAAACAAAAAAGCCTTTGAGAGAATTTCTCAAAGGGCTCTAAAAAGCTTATTTCCTAATTGCGGTAAAAAATAATATTTTGTTTCATTTCATTCTTAAATTCATAAAGCATTATCCACTAACCAATTTCATATAACTATAAATTCTCTTCTCCAAAAGGAGGAACGATTTGACCAATTTTTCCCTTTTGAAAGAAACCTTTTTTGTAGCCATAGAAAAATTTAGAATTATGGGAAATTTACCGACAGCACTTATTACCGGGGCTTCAGGCGGAATTGGTCTAGAACTTGCGCGTGTTTTCGCAAAAAATAATATCAATGTCGCCCTTACAGCCCGAAGTGAAAATAAGCTAAAGGAATTAAAGCGTGAGCTTGAGAATAATTACGGCATAAAAGTTACCATCATCGCTCTTGACCTCTCAGACTATAACAATTCGCTACATATTTATCAATATTTGAAAACAGAGGGAGTTCAAATCCACTATCTTGTCAATAATGCAGGCTTCGGTGATTACGGTTTTTTCCACGAGAGTGACTGGACGAAGCAGGAAGAAATGATAAATCTCAATGTAACCGCGCTCACCTACCTCACGCACCTATTTTTAAAAGATATGGTTGCACGTAAAAGTGGTAAGGTCATGAATGTTTCTTCCACGGCAGCATTTCAGCCAGGGCCACTCATGAGCGTGTATTACGCCACGAAGGCCTTTGTGCAGCACTTCTCAGAAGCAATTGCCAATGAGCTTAAAGACTCAGGGGTTACCGTTACAGCATTGTGCCCTGGCCCGACAGAATCCAATTTCCAGCAGGCAGCTGAGATGGGAGATTCTCCCCTTTTTAAAAGGAAACTACCTACATCAGCCGAAGTAGCCGAATACGGTTTTAAAGCAATGATGGCAGGAAAAACTGTCGCTATTCACGGCGTAGGCAATAAGATTTTACGGCAGTCAGGCCGATTTGCACCGCGAAAAGTATTAGCAGCGGTAGTCAGAAAAATCCAGGAAGCGCGATAATAAATAAAAGCCCTGATAATAATAACAGGGCTTACGTGTTAAGTTTTAAAATTTCATTTCCATTTCACTGCTATTCCTTCTACATACGGAAGTGAACTAAAACCATGAGAAAAGTACTTAAACTCTGTCTTAATTACAGCATCAGCGCTAGCCTTTTTTGCTCTCTCACGTAATCCATCCAATAACGTTTCATGAGAAGTAAAAACCCAGCCGGATGTTTCGATATGCCCAATCACATCATACGCACGCTGTGGTAATTCATTAGAAATATAAATCTCGACTCCCGGCTGAGAAGCAGACTGAACATTTGTCTGAACAAACTGACTCGAAGTACATCCGCCAAGTACAAAGGCAACGAACGTTGCCACAACACATTTTTTCAACATTTGTAATGTCCTCAAGATATAGTGTTAGAATAACCCTTTAGGAAGGCAATTTTTAACAATTAATCATGAGTAACAAAAATTTTATTATGTTGAAGTTGTGTGTAATTTTTTAATCGTGCCGTTCAAAAACGACATATTTTAAAATAGCAAAAAAATTTTATTTATCAATTTTTTTCAGATATTATGCTGACAAAAAATAGAACTTATAAATCATCTTACTAACACAAGTGGTTCCGCAATAACGGCGCTTCCTGCTTTTAAAAGCACAGTATATCGTCCCGAAGGCAAATCCCCAATGGGCACTTCCACCTCATGCAGCCCTTTTAAAAACTGCTTTTTAAAAGTAGCTCCAACCGGATTACCAAACATATCAAGAATCGCAATTTCTATCTCTGAACTTTCTGAAACGTATAATTCAGCATTGCCATTGTCCGAAGGAACAGCTTTCATTCTTAGAAACAATTGGACTTCCGACGCATCGACCAAGCGATTCTCAAAAGCACAGTACTCGCCAATAAGCATTCCGTTTTTCAGTTCAATATTTGAAAAACCATTCGCAAATTCATCTGTTTTTAAAACTAATTCTGAGCTGTAATTTTCACCTAAAAGCACGTCCGCCTTTAAAACAGCAAATACATTACCGCTTGCCATCGAGGCTGAATTATTTGTTCTTAAATACAGGCTCGAAGGAGTAACATTCATCTGAGCATTTGCATTCTGCAGCATCCCATGCGTGATAGTTTCATTTTTGAAACGTAGCATGTCGGACTTGTGCAAAATTGAAATATTCATCGCAGCCACATTTGAATTATTCATTAGTTGCGCAGCATCTACACCAGCAAATTTACTTTTAAAACGTACTGGAATTTCCACTACACTTCCCACCTGTGCACGAACCGTATCAATCGAAAGCGTTCCGCAAACGACACCTGTCGCTGAAAACGTCATCACAGTATCCGGTGCAGTAAACCATGTGCCATTTGTTTTAAAACGTAATTCTGTTGCAATATTTCCAAGTTTCGTTGGTGTAAATCTGACGGCAATTTTGCGTTGCGCACTTGAATCAACCTTTAAAGGAAGAGCTTCGCGAATTGAAAAATCAGTTGCGCCCGAAGCAAAAATTTCATCAATTGTGAACGCAGCGTTCCCGATATTGCGAACTGTAATCACAGTGTCAATCACTTCTCCGACACAAATCCTTCCCAAATCAACAAACTTGCGTGGCACATCAACAACCGGCAAAATTCCGCGACCTTTTAAAAGAATTGGTTCCGGTGCTTCGCATGATACACGAGGATTTAATTCTGCAACGACAAACGCGCGCCTGTCTTCCAGCTCGCTCGGCGTAAATTCAACTTCCCCAGAAATCGCATCATTGGGTTTTAAAAATAATGGAAATGTAACTCCAGCAGGAAGTTTTAAAACAAAATCGGAAACATGTGAACCTGTGATTTTTAAAGCGGTAATTTCGACACCTACTGTTCCCATCGAACGAAACGTAAACGGCTGAATCATCTTTTCCTTCACGCGCACTTCGCCAAAACTCATAGCCGTTTCGCTTTCCAGAATCCGGCTCGCCACTACAGCTTTTAAAAGCGGGGCAGGCATTCCGGGAGCTGCTGAATTTATGTTTAATTGCGCTGAAATTTCGCCCGTTTGTGCAAATATTCCCGAAACACGAGCCGTAATTGTTCCAAATGGAGGAATCACAAAGCTGCTCGCCGGAGCAACGGAAAAGCCCGGAGTAGCCGAAGTAATATCGAGCGAATTCACCGGAACATCACATGCCGTTGGATTAGAAATTTCCACTTCAAAAAGGTGCGGTTCACCCGGGCAAATTGTATCAACTACACTCGAAGCTGAAGCTTCATATCGCGGCGAATCACCAATCCCACGAACAATCAGTGTATCTAAAAGTGGCTGCGAGGTACTGCGAATAATAATTTTAGCAATATCGCTTCCACTACTCAGCGGTGTAAACCGAATGACAACATCTTTTAAAAGCTGCGAATTATTACGCGGAATTGCCAACGGGAAATTAGCCATATTAGCAATAGAAAACTGGTTCGGCCTTCCACCTTCCGCGCTCGGATTTACAATGATTACTTCACAACCGCCTGTATTTTTGATTTCCCACGTTTTTAAAGCCGTATCGCCGATACAAACCTGCCCGAAGTCCAGCGTGTCCGTCATATTCGCAAAGAAAAACTCGGCTTCCTTTCCAAGCCCACGAATCGTCGCTGTATCGCGAATTATTACAAAAGCCGTATCGCTTAAAGGAAACTTTTCAGAATCTCTGACCGCAACAGCAATCTGCGCCGTTTCGCCATTATTTACGCCGAGCGGATTGTACTGCACTCTGACATTAACAATTCCATTTGCCGGAATCACCGTCGGTAATGGCGTGATTAAACTAAATCTCGGCGAACCTAGAATCTCGATTTTTTCAATCGGCAGGCAGCGCACGCCTTCAAGCTGCACAACTACATCAATCGTATCAGAAAGCCCTGGGCACAACGGCAAAAACTCATTATCAACTGCCGTAATTTCTCCCTGCAGCCCCGGTACAATCAGGCAAATTTCGTCTTTTAAAAGTGTATCAGCACCCGACATTATTGCAACAGGAATTGTAAATTCCGCTGTCTGCAAGCGTGGTTCCGCCTTAAAACTCACCGTTCCAACACCCGTCGTATTTTTTAAAAGCGAGGCTGGAATCACTGGATTGGTGGCATTTGCAACAGAAATTCCCTGTGGCAGCGAACCAACTTCCAGCCGAACATTATCCAGGTTATCCACCAGCGTATTCGTCACAAGAAAAAGCGTCTGCAGCGAATCCGGCGTGTACGGCGAATATCCCGCCACACCACACGGCTGCTCAACAACCGTTTCAAACGACATACACTTTCCGATGCCCGCATACACAACGCCTTCGCCAAGCGTGCCCGGAATCCCGCGCGCTACTTTAAGCGAATCAACAATCCCTATTTCCGTCGACGCTTTCACCTTTTTAAAACCTGGCCCGAAATTCTCCTCATCCCACAGCAGCATCACCGCGCTATCCGTGTAGTCTAGCCCCGACGCCAGCCGCCCTTTCCACAAAACCGACGCCAGCCCGACAATACCCTGCGCCGTATAATCCGTCCAATTCCCAATTAAAAAGAAATCCGGTTCTACCAGACCCGGCGCTTTTAAATTCCCGCGAGCCGTCAGCCCTGGCGCTATCGGCGTTCCCTCAAACGCCAGCCAGTACTCAGGATTTCCCGGTGCCGCGCCCTTTTCAAACCCAGTTTCCGTATTTTTAAAACCAAACGACGTCGCAATCGGGCTCTG
>DASPKH010000140.1:0-3624 GCA_035628175.1 Patescibacteria group bacterium | reverse complement strand
AGAGTGATTCAGAGGCTCATTCTGATTCCTGGCGAGAATATGATGATCCCGGATCCCGTTGATCTTGGCTATAGAGTCCATCATATTATTGATGAATTTGTCCGTGGTACAAACCATATCAATGGTATTGCTTCTGGGCTTAGCCAAAACTAGACTTTCTAAGTTCAAGGAAATTCATTGTTCCATTATTTTGCTTCATATAAAAGAATGTGAATACAGATACAATCATTGTTGTGAAACTATCTGTAAACTTTTACTCAAATCTTTCTTATTTTCTAAGCTAAAGTTATTTTGCCCCATAAGTTATACTTGTATCTATAAACATTTTCTTAGAATCTACTTCCGCAGTATCTCTACAAAGGCACCTTTTCTTGACACATTCATAATTGTCTCAGCGCCGAAGACCAGCGCACAATGCGTGTCTTCATGCCCCGCGGGATAATTAAAGCATACAGGAAAATCAAATTCCTTTACTGCATTCATCACAATTTCTTTTGTTGTGTAGCCAAAGTTCGGATGGTCTTGCATCGGTGCGGTAAACCGCCCTATAATCATGCCTTTCAGCTTGTCGAACTTACCTGCTTTTTTTAAACACATAAGGTATGTTTCAATGCGAAAGTGGTGTTCGCCGACGCACTCAATAAAGAGAATTTTGCCATCAGTGTCAATATCCGAGTTCGTACCCTGAAGCGGTGACAAAATTGAAAGATTTCCGCCAACAAGTGCACCTTTTGCATGGCCTGTCCGATTTAGCTTATGCGGCTTCATTTCGCACGAAAGCTCCTCGCCAAAATACGCACGGCGCAGGGTTTCCCACGAATCTTCCAGGATTCCCTGGCTGGAAATATCAATCGGCATCGTGGAGTGAATCGTTTGAATCCCGAAATTCCCATTGATGTGGCAGTGCATAAACGTCACATCGCTGTATCCCGCTATCCACTTTGGCTTCTTTTTAAAGGTCTTGTAATCAAGTTTATCCATGATGCGAACAGCTCCATCGCCACCGTTAGCATGCAGAATCGCTTTAATGTTCTCATTATCCAGCATTTCCTGGTAGTCCTGCAGCCGAAGCTCATCAGGCCCGGCAAATGAACCCTTCCGCGGGCCGATCGTTTTTCCAAGGACTGTATTTACTCCCCAGCTTTCAATGATTCTCTGCGCCGGTAGAACGGCTCTCTTTGCTATTGGATTTCCCGTAGAAACTATCCCAACGGTGTCCCCTTCTTTTAAAAATGGCGGTTGTTTGAGAGGCATATATTTGGGTTTGATTGTACTACATATTTTCATAGTACAACATAGAAAGCCGTTGCTATAAGTTCCGGTTTTTTAAAAGCAAAAAGCCGAAGGACATGATGTCTTTCGGCTTTTAAAAACTCTTAGTCTTGTCATTCAGAGCGAAACACAGTGTAGCGTGGAATTTCTTCATGCATTTTGGCTTTGGAAAAACACGCTGCCGTGCATTAAGAAAGATTCCACGTCGCGGAAGACCGCTCCTCTGAATGACGGACTCAATAGATTACTTCTTCTTTAAAAACTGCGTTTTTAAAACGACGCTCTGGCCTTCCACTTTGCAGTCCACTTCCTCATCGTTGTCGGTGAGGCGGATTTTCTTGATGACCGTGCCCCCTTTCAGATTGAGCTGCGAACCCTTTACTTTTAAATCCTTGATAAGCACGACCGTGTCGCCATTTTCCAACATCTTGCCGTTGCTGTCTTTTACGATGAGTTCTTCGTTTTCCATGATTTTCTCCCATGGTGAAATTGTTTTTAAAAGACGCGCGAAATTATGCAAATTTGGGAGAAATTATTACGTTTGACTTTTTAAAGGTTTAGTTCATGTGTAAAATGATTTTTATCGCAACTCATGAAGTTTTAAAAGAAATTCCATTTAATGAAGATAATCCGAATCTTTATTTGGAGAAAATTGAAGGAGAATTTTTACCAGTTGCGGATAAATTTTCTAACCCGAACATCTATTTTATCGGAACAAGTCAAGGTTGTAGTTGTGATTTTATTATTGAAAAAGACTCTTCTATTCTCTCAATTAATGAAGAAGAAATTGAAAAAGAAGTGAAAAATAGAAAAAGCGCTTTTGACCGTTTTAGAAAGTTTACAGGAAATTTTGAAAATCACAAGATTCGCGAAATTGGAAAAGCGAAAAGTCTAATAGAAAAGGAAAGAGATTTTAAAAAGCAGACTTTACAACTAATTTCCCTCATTGAAGAAAATGCCACAAAGCAACATCCAGTGGAACTTTATTGCTGTTGGGCAGGCGATTACAAATCTCCAATTGATGAAATAAAAAAAGTAAATCTTAATGAAGTTGATTTAAAAAAGTTCGTTGATTTTGAATTAAACGAAAAGGTGATTTACTACAGAGATTAATTTTAAAAACCAAAAAAGCCGAAAAACATTACGTCTTTCGGCTTCTTCTTTTTAAAAACTTTCTTTTTAAAAACCACTAATTCAGCTGCAAATCATCCGGCACGTCAATTTCCATGAGCAGCATGGCTGAAGCGATAGTTTTGCCCTGCGCGTCGAGCTTGAGGGAGACGGTGCCACCGCCGCCGAGCGTGTTGTGCAGCACGAAGTTTACGGCCCAGATGTTCGGGAGTTCGTAGCGGTCTACGGGGCCGAGGCAGATGCCTTCAAAGTGAGATTTTACGCGCTCGGTGGTGAGAGCATCACGGATAATCGGGTACCATTCTTCTTTAAAAGCGATAACGCCGCAGTTTGCCGCATCGCCTTTGTCGCCGCTGCGTGCGTGCGCGATTTTTGATAATTGGATTTTCATGGTTCGTTGGCTGTAAAGCAATATTAATAGAAATTTTTCGTTTTGCAGAAAGCAAAAATACACTTTTTTTACGGATGTGTTTTTGCCAAAGTTTGTTTGGCTTTTAAAATTGTCATAATTTCGTTTTCTGTTGTAGAAATTTTTTCAAAACATCACCAATTTTGGAGTTATATATGCAGAGAATCATGTTCAAATCGAAAATCCATCGTGCCCGTGTCACCGATGCCAACCTTTATTATGAAGGCAGCATGACGATAGACCCGGAAATGATGGAGGCAGCCGATTTCCTGCCCTACGAAAAAATCTCCGTGGTGAATGTCAATAACGGCGAGCGCTTTGAAACATACGTGATCCCCGGCACGCCCGGCAAACGAGAGTTTTGCCTGAATGGCGCCGCAGCCCGCAAAGCTGCCATCGGCGACGAAGTAATCATCATCGCCTACGCCAACATGGAAGAGCACGAGGCGCGCACGTACAAGCCAACCGTCGTTCTGCTCGACAAAAACAACGAAATCGTCAGCGTAAGCAACTCCGTCGAAGCCGGAACGCTTGTTTCGCCGAACTAATGTCAGAAAATTTCCTTATTTTTAAAGAGTTTTTAAAACGCAGTTTTTAAAAACTCTTTTTTGTTTTTGGTGGTTAATACGTAATTGTTACTACGAGCGAAGCGTGGCAATCGCTACATCAGAATATCGCATCAGTCTGATGTAGCGATTGCTTCGTCGGAAGACCTTCTCGCAATGACGGCTTTTTTAAATTCGCAATAGATATTCTTTTAAAAACTTTTTAAAATATACTACATTCCGCATGAATACACAGCAAACTCCCCT
>DASPKH010000139.1:0-2041 GCA_035628175.1 Patescibacteria group bacterium | reverse complement strand
AATTTTAAAAGATTTTCGCACATATTTTTTTAAAGGCATGATGCCGCTGGATAAAAAGTGGTTTGATGTGGGGCAGTGGGCGATGGCGCAGTTATGCGTTTGCACAAGGTTTTCTTCACTTGAATCGAGGTAAATGCTGTGCGCAAGGATTGTTTTATCTGTGAGCAAACCGGCTTTTTCGTAAATTTCCGTATAGGTATTAAAAGCTGGAAATTCTTTTAAAATGAATTCAATTTCTTTGAGATTTTCCGATAAGTGCGTTTGAATTGGCAAATTATGTACACGGGCAAATTCGCCAAGTTTTTTTAAAAGCCCAAAAGAACAGCTTCCCGCAAAGCGTGGCGTGACAACATAGCGAAGACGTCCATTATCAGTATTATGCCATTTTGTGGCGAGCAATTCGCAATTGTGCAAATTTTTTTCTGCGGAGAGGTCGAGTTCGGGGATGGAGTTGCGCTCCATGACGGAATTGCCTAAGCAGATGCGTAAACCGGAGTCAAGAGCGCTTTCAAAAGCAATGTCTGTGGCAGAAAAGTGTGAGGTGGAGTAAACGGCGGCAGATGTTGTGCCATTTCGTGCGAGCTCTTTAAAAAATAGGCCGGACTGCTCACGAGCGAAATCGTTATTTTTAAAACGAGACTCAAGCGGGAAGATGTAGTTCTGCAACCACTCGAGAAGTTCGCCCTTGCCGAGCGCTGTGGCTTGGAATTGCGGGAGATGGACGTGCGTGTCTACGAGCCCGGGAATGATTATGTCATTTTTAAAATCATGAATTTCTGCGTTTGCAAAAGTTTTCAAAGCATATTCGGATTCGCCGCAAAAAAGGATTTTCTCGTTCTCAACGACGAGAGCACCGTTTTTAAAAAAAACGAAGGCCTTGTTTTCAAGCGGATTGAATATATGTGCGAGGTATATTTTTTGCATTTTTTTAAGCTTTCTAAAATTTCATTGTTAAAATTGTCATTCTGAGTGAGGGCGAAGAATTTATGCTAAAAGTTTGCGTTAGTTTCATCCGAGACGTCCATTTTATGTAAATCTTCCTGCGCTCAGAATGACAAGCGCGAAAAACTTCTGACAATTAATTTTCCTCAGTTTCGCTGTTTCCACCTTCCTACCGGAGAGACTTATCCCTTTTGTCTCCCTTAAGCATGAAGATGCCGACAGGAAGAGGATTCTTTTTTATGTGCAATTCTACGCAATTTGTGTAAATTTGCCATCATCTCGAAAACGTAGCATGGCAAAAGGGAATTTCAAAAAAAAAATTTTAAAAAGCGTTAAAGCATTTTCGCCGAAGAGGCTGATAGTGCTCGCTGGCATTTCGGTGCTGGGGCTGTTAGTGCTTGGCATGACAGCGGCATTGACATGGCGTCTGGTAAAACCACCGGTGGACGCTGTTGTGGAAGACGAATCCGTGAGGCTTACGCCCGGTGAGGTAATCCAGATCAATGTTTTGAATGCATCTGGTGAAGCAGGAATTGCGCGCAAAGTCATGGATTTTATGCGCGCGCGCGGGTTTGATGTAGTTGAAATTGATAACTTTAAAAACCATGAAGATCGCTCATTTGTGATTGATCGCATCGGTGACAGGAGTTCGGCGCGTAAGGTGAGTTATGCGATGGGTATTCCTGATTCGCTTATGCGCCGTGATGTAGATTCCACGTTATATTTGCGGGCAAGCGTTGTGATCGGGCGCGATTTTAAAACTCTGAAAGCGTTTCGGTAATGCATTTTTGAGGCTAGAAATAATCGAAGTGAATTATAGAATATAATCGTCACTTATTAATAAATTGCGTGCGAAATGCCGCGAAAAAAAGTAAAAACAGGTTTAATTTTTAAAAGAGTAGAATATTGCCAGCACTTAGAAAACCACGCTCATCCAAAGGCCTTGCAACGTTTATTGCGCGGGTGGCGCAGAGCAAGCAGGCCGAAGACATTCTGATTCTCGACCTTTCTAAAATTGATTCCGCACCGTCAGATTTTTTCATGATCTGCACGTGCCAGTCGGATACGCAGGTTCGCGCAGTGGCTGAAGCCATTGATG
>DASPKH010000138.1:0-9071 GCA_035628175.1 Patescibacteria group bacterium | reverse complement strand
AATCAATGTCGCTTTTTGAAAGACTATTTTTCTGCAAACAGTCATCTACTGTTTGTGGCACGCGTTCCATCATAAAGTTAAAAATTGCGCGGCCATTCATTGTTAAACGGTATTCTGCATTTTTAAAATCTGCGGGTGAATTATTCCACAGATCATAAACGCGGTGTGCCGAACCTCCAGCCTTGATCATTAGGTTTTCAGCGCCTGCACCATCTGTCCCCATGTCAGCTATTCCGATTTCAGCGCCTTTTTCCACTGAAAGCCACGTTGCCGTTGCCGCATCACCAAAAATACTGACCGTATCGCGATCTTCCTGCGCCATAATAGTAGAATAAGGATCGGACGTGATGAGGATTGCATTTGAAAATCCCTGCAATGCCATCATCGCTTTTGTAATCGAAAGACCGTACACATAGCCTGAACAGCCGAGATTGACATCAAATGCCGCGACATTTTTTAAAAGCCCTAATTTTTCCTGTATAATTGCCGAACTGTGTGGCAGTTTGAAATCAGGATTCTGTGTAATAACAACAAGCATTTGCACTGCATCGCGCTTTAGCTCAGTATTTTCTTTAAAAAGATTTTCACATGCCGCCACCGCCAGCGACACCTGCGTCTCCTCACCTGAAAGAAACGCACGGCTTTCAATGCCGATTTTGTCTTTTATAAACGCCACATCTGACGACGTCCAATCTGCAATAGTTTGAGCATCTACCTGCTTATGGGGAAGTGCTATGGCGATAGAGCGAAGCTTCATTTCTTTTAAAAACCTGCAAAATTCCTTTTAAAACTACTGTTGATCAAGCCATTGCAACCACAATTCCATATTTACCAGCTGCCACAGAAACATCATGTGATTTTCCCGCGCCGCGCCGCTTACGACAATTTCCTCATGCTCTATCGCAATGCGCTCTATTTCTTCTACATTATAAAGACCGCGATTTTTAAAGCTCTGTGAATGAATCATGTCCATCAGCTGCGTTCTGCCGGTGCCGGAAAACCACTGGTGTGCAGGCGCGTTCCATCCTGTTTTCTTAATGCGCGTGCGCGTTTCCTCCGGCAAAATCTCTTTCATTGCCTCACGCAGAAGAACTTTTGTCACACCGTTACGGATTTTTAAAGAACCTGGTACACGGAACATGAATTCAGCAAGGCGATAGTCAAAAAACGGAACATGATTATCCAATCCAAAAGCCACCGATTGCCGATCCTGCGCGCGCAAACAGCATGGAGCTGTTTCGCGGAAAATATCCTGGTATGTCCGGTTTTTTAAAAAGCTTTTAAAGGGGTGATCCATTACCGGCTTAAATCTACGAAGCTTATAGAACTCAGGATTCACCGTTCTAAAGTACCGCGTTAGCCGCGTGCTTTCCGGCAAAATCTCTCCATCTTCAAAATCAATGCAACGGTCGAAATAATCTTCTACCACCTGCGCATTCTTTTTAAAAACCGGATGGTCGTGATATTTCACCCATTGGCTAATTTCGTGCAAAAGTATGCTTTCCTCGCCATTATTTCGCAGGTCGGCAAAATAATTGAAGAAATATTCGTATTCACCAGCATTCAGTTCATCGCCGCCAAGGCCGCCAAAAACTGTTTTAAAACCGAGCTTTGAAGCTGATTCGGACAGCAGAAAATGAGAAAGCCACGTCGCTGTCGCTACAGGCTCATCGTGCGAGGCAATCATTCGCTGTACAATACTAAAGACGTCAGGATTACCAATACAAATCGGGTGCCATTTTTCAACAGTGCTATCTAGGATCGTAGTGATTTCGTCGGATTCGTCGTATGTTTTGTCTTCGTAAACACTTGAGATCGCCTGCTGTTTTATGCCTGAGCCGTAAACAGCGCACGCCAGGACAGACGACGAGTCCATTCCACCGGACAATGTAAAAACAGGATTTTCAGCATTTTTAAAACGAATGTTAACTGCATCAAGTAGCAGTTCACGATATTCTTCCGCAAGTGCCTTCTCATCTTTTTGAAAATCATCCCTCTCTTCCAGTTTCCAGTATCTGCGGATGTAATTACCGCCTTCAAGAGAGGACCGCAGTATATAGCCCGCCGGCAACTGCTGCATGTGCTCATACGGGGCGCGTTGCTGGCTGTTGTCGAAGTAGCGGTAGTGTGTTCCAACAAAAAGTGCTGCAAATTCCCGATTGACAGCCTTCGATGAGCCTGATTTAAAAAGCGCAGCCGGCCGCGATGCAAAAGCGAAGGATTCACCTTCCTTATAATCATAATATAGTGGTTTTATACCGAATCTGTCACGCGCTAACCACAATTCGTCTAAACGCCTGTCATATAGCGCAATGGCGAAATCCCCATTCAATTTGGCAACTGCATTGCTAAAACCATGTTTTTTAAAAAGGTCAAAGATGATTGCACAATCGCTTCCGTTTTTAAAATCATGCCGGTTAAAAATTGTGCCATCGATCATCACGAGACAATCCTCAATTTCCTCGATCTGTGGCATTTTCCAGCCAGTCCATCCAAACGTACACCGCCCGTTTTTAAAAACCTTCTTCTCCCAGTGCGGCGCACCTTGCATTGTATCCAGCATCGGCGCAATGACATCGTTGTGCCTGGGATTTTTTAAAAATATTCCTGCTATTCGTGACATTATTATTTCCGACGCCGCGCAACGGCAAATTTCCAGTAATGAGGGTGATCTATGACAAGCTGTGGCTCACCGCGGGTATACTTATCTTCCACAAACTCCACATCAAAGCCGTACGATTCTATAAATTCACGCAGCTCATGTTCGGAATATGTATTTACATAAACTTTTAAATCCTTGTCGAGATATTTATCGGTGACATAATTATACTCAGTTTTTTCCGCAATGGACTCACGCAGCACAAGCGTTTTTGAAGCGGTATTCAGCAAGCGCTCAAGCGGCCTGTGATAATTATCAATGTTTGAGAGAACGTTCATACAAAGTACATGATCTGCCGCTCCGTCCAAATCCTCAATGCGAATACTCTGTAAGCGCTCCGGCGGCAATCCATAGTTTTTTAAAATCGATCTTCCAATCTCAATCAGTGTTGGCGACCCGTCAATACCATAGTATTCCGCCGAAATTCCACGCGCCCTAAGTGAATGATAAAAATATCCCGCACCACATCCCACATCAAGGAGGGTTTCTCCGGGCTTCACCAGTTTTTTTAAGACTTCCGCCGCCTGTGCTGCACAGGTCATTTCCTCAGCCTCCATCCGGCAGCGCCGTGCGTAAAGCTCATGCACCGTCGGGCTGTGCTCCCAGATGTTGTATTTCAGCCAGCCATCGCCCAGGATCACGGTTTGCGCCCCATGATAAAAAATGCTGAGGCCATAAAATGACCGCGCCAGTCATCCGGATCTTCCATCGCCACGCTTTCTTGTAAAAAGAATTCTTTCATTTTCGCGCCAAACATTGGTGGCAATACATGAAAATGATAAAACTTGACTTCGACTTCTTTAAAACCTGCCTTTAAAAACTGCTCGCGCATCACAAATGGATTATGCGTGCGTGACAGAACTTCGTCATAACCCGGTTCATTTTCTTTTCCTTTGCGCATCGGCGGCAGGTCCATGCGGAAATAGCGCTCCATTTCCTTAAAAGATTCGTCGAGAACCTCACGCGGCGCACCGTCTTTTTCTTTTAAAAAATCCTCACGGATCAATTCTTTTAAAAAGAATTCATGTGAATAGCGATTCATTGTAAATAATCCAAAAAGCTTATTGCGCGCTTCGACGACTGCCAGACCGCCACTTTCCAGTGAATCGAAAAGGTTTTGAATTACCGTCGCATCATGCTCTTCTGGAATGTGCGGCATCACGCCAAAACAAACCACCGCATCATACTTTTTGCCCGGTTCGGCCGGCGGTGAAAAATCTCCTTTTTTTAAGACGCTGCCCTGCCAGATCCGATCCTTAAAAATCCCCCTTTCCTGAAAGATCCTCTGTGCCTCTTCAACCATTTCTGGCGTTAGGTCAAAGCCATACAGCTCAATTCCAAGATCAGTAATATCGCGCAAAAACGATGCTGGCCCACAACCGGCATCAAGGAGTGTTGCAGGCTGTTCTGCTTTTAAAATTGAACGCAGCAGTTCCGTGTGTACAGGCGGATAAGGCGCGCCCTCACCATAATATTCGTCGTAATACGTGCGCCCCCAAGTCGAATAGCACTCTGCAATTTTCCGTTCATTATCTGTCATGTTTTTGAAAAATTATTTTGCAAGAAAAGCCCGCAGTGTATACTTCGTACTCGGCTCATGCAGCCGCTCCATTTCCACCACACGAAATCCAGCTTTTGATGCCAGCATGGAAACCGATGTCATACTGAAAATATGATGATGGTCAATGAAAAATTCCTCGCGGCCATTGCCTTCCTTCATCGCCTCCTCCGCGTCCGGCACCTCGATATAAACAAACCCACCGTCGAGCAGATTGTCCGCCGCTTTCTTCAGCATCGCAATTGGATCTTCGACATGCTCGAGAACTTTATTGAACGTCACAGCATTAAATTTTTCATCAGGACTAATTTTAAAAAAATCGCCAC
Organism: Patescibacteria group bacterium; assembly: GCA_035628175.1. Taxonomy (GTDB): domain Bacteria; phylum Bacteroidota; class Ignavibacteria; order Kapaibacteriales; family DASPKH01; genus DASPKH01. The sequence goes on along the minus strand of DASPKH010000138.1, from coordinate 4,528 downwards.
AGATCGCATCTACCCCAGCTACTTCCCGCGCATGATTTGCTGCGCGCTCATCCGGGTCCAGCGCTGTGCAATTCCATCCATGTCCTTTCATCCTATGTAGAAAAACGCATAAACCTGAACCAACATCAAGCACGCTTTTAGAACCATTTTTTAAAAACTTCCGTGCAAATTCATTGATGCGTTGTACGCGCCCCATATTATCCGACCTTTCCGGCGGCAGCGACATTATTTTTTGGAACGCTTTTAAAAGCCCTGCTTCGCCGTATGTCGCATTCACATACTCCGCGCTGTATAAACTGCTCATGTCCATCTGGTGTACTGAAATGCAATGCTGACAGAAATCACACTGTAGAATCTCGCGGAAGTATTCACCTTTTGATGCAAATTCAAACCGGATTTCTCCATCAGGTTGTGCATTGTACGTAAATATTTTTTTAAAGGAATTTTCTCTGCAGATAGGGCAGCTCTTTTTAAAAACTGTATTTTTAAAAACTCGCTGCAAGTCCTCATCATCGTCCATTTTCACAACGATCTCAAACTGTTCAGACTGGGCATATCTTTTAAAAAGCTCTTCTTTACCTTTCTCTACAAGTAGTACAAAGAATTGACCATGAAGATTGCGGATAATGACTGTTTGCAGCCCAAAGTTTTTTAAACGGCCGTTGGTAGATGGTGTCGCATAAAAGCCAAAATCTTTGCGCACCACATCATATTCAGCGCCATTCTCCGTTGTAAATGTCAGCATTTCGTCCGCCTGTAATAGGACTTCGCCGCAGTCACTGATTTCAATTTTCTGTCCTTCAAAACCAACGCTGAATGTTCGTGGTGGATTTTTCTCAATAAATTTCATATTAGCTCCATCTCCAGTCCGGAATGAGAAAATCCCTGATCTGCCACACGCCCTTCACATTTTTCCAAATGTCATGATTCCTGAAATTCTCACAGATTGTAAAAAATTCTGCTTTTGAAATTCCGGCAAAATCGCAGAATTTCTGAATGTCATCATACGGTGTATCATCACCAGTTTTTCGTATTATCTCGATTGCTTCCCGGCGTGACATTCTACCATTACGGATCTCAAGCGACAGATTGTCAAAGAGCCTCGTAAAGCCGAATTTATACCATTTTAAAAAGTGGTGGATCGAGATAAAATCATCATCAATATCGGCATAATCGTAATAACCCGTTTTAGCTCCTTCTGCCCGTGTTTTAAAACCATGAGCACGTGCCACTGCTAAACTTGTTTCGGGATCCCACGGAAAGTAATATCCGAGGAAAACCGCAAGTACATTTTTTTGCTGCAATTCTTCATCTGTAGGACTGAAATATGGTGTTAATTCCTTTGCTGTAAGCTCATCGCTTATCCAGTCTTCCGCAGTTGTTCCATGTGTCACACCGTATTTCTTTAGCCATGCTTTATCAAGCTGAAAACCTGTCTTTTCCTCTTCCGTACCACCGTACTCAAATGCAGAGTTTTCACCCCACACGACAAGTGGAACATCAAATTTCATGGCAATTTTTAAGGGAAGGTTAAAGAGCGCCATGTGCATTGGGATTGCCGTTGATCCAAACTTTTTAAGAGTCTGTAGCATGAATTTCTTCTCAACGCGCGGATTAATCTGGTAGTCAATATGATCAACCCCGAGCCGCACAAGATTGTCCAGGTTTTCCTGTCCAATTGGCGTTCGCGCCGGCGTTTTCCATGTAACGGCAAGTGGGTTTAAGCCATACTCCAAACATTTTACTACCTGCCACGTACTGTCTTTACCACCGCTCACGGGAATTAGGCAATCGTAACCTTTGCTGCGGGCTTTCGCATTTTCGACAACATTTATAAAACTTCTTTCACGCGCCACCCAGTCAATTTTATTTTTCTTTTCAAAACTGTTTTTGCACGCATTACACACGCCATCATCTCCGATTATCAAACCGGGACGAGTATCGGGAAGCACGCAATTTCTGCAGTAGCGCATTGTTTTAAAAATCAGTTTTGTTCGAGGAAAATTCGCACATTAATGAAAGAAAACAGGAATTTGCTGAAGCTGTTTGGCATGGGCGACATGGTGAATGCTTCGCGTATTTTCTCGCGATCAAGAATTGTAAATATCTCTGCATTTTCATCCAGCAGATAATCGACAACGTCGGGATTTCTCAAATCAATTACTGAATTAATGGACGCATTAAAACCTTTCTTCCGCCGGTCTGTACGAACCTTTTCGTTTAAAATTCCCTTCACAGATTCACGGAGAATATATTTTCCGTAACCATTGTGAATAAGATGTTCATTCGGGATTGAATACGCAAAATCAAAGAGGCGCGAGTCGAGAAAAGGGCTGCGATTTTCAAGTGAGTGCATCATAGAGTTCAGGTCATCCTCGTGCAAGATCACCGGTGTTGCTTCATGAAAAAGTTCGTTCATCATACGATTGCGCAGCAGCGATTCTGTAAAGATTTCCTCATGAAATTCCTCCTGAAAATCCTCTTTTAAAAATTCCCGGAATTCATCATTCTGAAAATAAATATGTTCACGCAGAGCTGGATTTTTCACATATAATTCGGGCTGTTGCAGATACGGATTTCGCACAAATGGCAGAATGTGGGTCTGCCAGTTTTTTAAAAACATGTCGTAGTCCGCCCGCGTACTCATTTCCGCCAGATGCCATATAAAGTGGTCATAATATCCGGTAAAAAGCTCATCTGCTGATGTACCCGAAAATACCACTTTAAAACCCGCCTTCGAGATTGCTTCTGACAGCAGTGAATGAACATAATACGTGGTTGTAGCGATCGGTGCGTCATGATATTGCACCAGCCTTTTCAGCCGATCGAGGGCCTCACTCTGCGGGATTTCCAGCAAATGCGAATCGCAGCCGATATCTTCTACCGTTGCCTGGATATTGTCAAATTCGTTGTAGCGTTCGTCGGAGTCAATAATGGAAAATGTCGAAACCTTGTAGCCAAATTCCTTCGCTGCAATTGAAACAAGAGCCGAAGAATCCACGCCGCCGCTTAGGCAAAACGCCATTGGCACATCCGAGCGCAGACGCAGTTTCACGCTGTTTATGAGGTACGCTCGCGTTCCTTCGATGGCTTCATCCAGCGACATTTCACGGCGATGATACACTGGCTCCCAGTATTTTTTAAAAGAAATTTCCCCATCAGAGTTCACTATTGCATTCGTAGCATATGGGATTTCGTGCACGTTTTTAAAAAAAGTTTCGCTGGTTTTGTATAGCGACTTATAGCCATTAATGAGGTAGCGAAGGATCTGTGTATGATTTACAGCAAGTTGCTCACCGGACAGGCTTTTTAAAAACTTCACCTCGGAACCAAAGTAAAAACCATCCTCAGTTTTAAAAAAATACAGAGGCTTTTCGGCAAACCTGTCGCGTGACAAAAACAGTGAATTGGCTCGCGCATCCCAAATTGCAAATGCCCACATTCCTTCAAAATATTCCACGCACTTTTCGCCATAGTACAGATAATATTTCAGCAATACCTCTGTGTCAGATTCAGTAAAGAACGTTTCTCCTTGTTTTTTTAAAAGCTCGCGAAGTTCAAGATAGTTATAAATTTCACCATTGAAAACCAAAGTGCAGTTGCCGATAGTGAACGGTTGATTGGCTCGTTCATCAAGGTCGATGATACTAAGACGGCTGTGCAGCAGATTGACGTAATTTTCACCATTTTTAAAAAGAATATGCTCTTGCGCATCCGGTCCACGGCGGCTCATCGCCGACAGTGTTTTTGTGATCGCATCATCGCCAATATTCTTCTTGCCGATATATCCCGCAATTCCGCACATTTATGCAACATCCTCCGGCAAAATTGGCTCGCCTTCGGAAATATCTCTTTTTAAAACTTTGCCTAACAGCTGGTGTTCTTCACCCGCCGGAAGTCCGTTCAGAGGACGTACCCAACCGAGTGAATCCCAGGAAATTTCACTACCTTTTTTTAAAGAACTTCGTGCAACAATGGAGCGGCGCACAGATTGGATATTTCCCCGCTCTGCATCCTGGATTTTCTTGCCGCCTGAACCAAGAAGCATTGAAGCAAGCTTTACACGCTCGACAAGTTCTTTTAAATCCTGCGGATTAGCTGAAAGCTGATGATCGCGAAATTCAGAATAGTTTTTATCTATGGTGAAATGTTTTTCGATAATCCGTGCGCCACATGCCACAGAAAGTACCGCAGCATCAATGCCGAGGGTATGATCAGAGTAGCCGACAGTAAGGCCAAGCTTTTTTAGATCAAGAATTGCGCTCAGATTAGCTTCTTCAGCAGGTGTTGGATAGCTTACAACGCAATGTAAAATGGCAAGATCAGTATTTTTAAGACTATTTTCCTGCCACACATTTTCAATAAATTCTTTCGATTTTTTAAGCTCTCCAAACGTTGCAAGCCCCGCCGACATAATAATTGGTTTTCCCGTTTCTGCAACTGTTTTTAAAAGCGGAAAAAAGGTATTATCGCCGGAGGCAATTTTAAAAGCAGGCACCAGCCCTTCTAAAAACTGCGCACTTTCCAT
>DASPKH010000137.1:0-8307 GCA_035628175.1 Patescibacteria group bacterium | reverse complement strand
GAAAACCTTTTAAAAGAATCCGGCATACCATTTACTATTTTACGTAATGGCTGGTATACAGAAAACTACGAAGGTTCAATTGCCAATGCCTTGGGTGCAGGTGCTTTCTACGGCAGTGCAGGTAATGGTAAAATTTCTGCTGCACCACGGAAGGATTATGCTGAGGCGATCGTTGCGGTAGTAACCTCCGAAGATCATGAAGGTAAAATCTATGAACTTGCCGGAGACGAGGGTTTCACCATGAGTGAACTTGCAGCAGAAGTTTCAAGCCAAACAGGAAAAAATATTCCATACACGGACCTACCTTCTGAGGAATACACGGGTGCATTACTAAAAGCCGGCTTACCGGAAGGTCTTGCTCAAATGTTGGCAGGTATGGATGTATCTACTGCAAAGGGAGATTTATTTGACGATAGTCATCAGTTGTCGAAGCTCATCGGCCGTCCAACCACTCCTTTAAAAGAGTCATTGAGTAAAATGCTAAAACAGGCATAAAATGAGCTAACAAAGCTATGTATTAGATTACATTAGAAAGTAATGCATATAGGCAGGAATCTTTTACGATAACTGCCTAATTTACTAATCCTTTATTAATCATTCATTAGGAGTAGAACAAATGAGAAATTTGTTTACAACACTACTGGTAGTAAGTATTGCTACGCTTGCCTCATGTAGTAATAACGTTACCAATGAGTCAAAAAAACAGGAAGGAAATCAGACTGGCAATTACCCAGCAGCTAAGGTAGAGCAGATTAATATCAATAATTTCCATCTGGTCGATTTCGTGGGATGGAACTCAAATCTAACTGTCTTAGCACGTTACCATTCAGATGACGTAAAGGTTTTTGGGGCAGATGGATTTCAAACGGTAGGGATGCATGCTCACGATGAATGGTTAAAAAAGACTATAACATCTATGCCTCCAGAGATGAAAATAATTCAACATTCACCAAATGTCGCATCAGGCGAATGGACAGGTGTAGTTGGTACTCTTGTTGGAGGTATGAAAATGGCGACAGTTGCCAAGTGGAAGGATGGCCGCATTACTGAAGAATACCTATTTATGGCCTTGTTAAAACCATCCGACGCAGCAGGGCTGCAAATACCAACGAAACCCATTGTTAGCATCACAAATGCAAATGACAATAATCTCTATCAGACTGTAGATATTGAGCCTGGTTGGAGTTGTACAATGGCAGAACTCAACGGGAAAAGAACTGTATTTTTTATTAAGACAGTTGGTGGAAAAGAAGAACAGCGTATAGTATTTCAATAAACTATATAGTAAATCACACTAAATCATCAAGGCTAAAACTATGAACACGATAGAAGAAGAAAGCAAAAAGGTAGCCCGTAACTTTTATGAAGGCTTTAATACACGTGATTTACAGACGGTGTTTGACAAGTACGTTTCTGAAAACCTGGTCAATCACATGACAATGGATAGAGAAGGCTGGTTACGGTTTGATCAGGGCGTAATGGCTGCTATATCAGATTTGAAAGTAACCGTAGTTGAACAGGTTGCCGAAGGAAACAAGGTTGTAACTCACTGGCTATATGTAGGTAAACATACAGAGAAACTCTTTAACAGACCGGCTACTGGTAATCCGATAAAACTTGAAGCTGTCAGTATTGATACTATTAAAGACGGAAAAATAGCCGAACATAAGGTATTTGCTGACTTTACGCAGTTTATGCAGCAGTTCGAGAGATAATTGTATTACCGCTGTATCCCTGGAAACTCCTAAACTACGCAGGCCCGACTAAGGAAAATTAAACGCCATAGTCAGGGCCTTTTTATATTTTAAATATAGAACCATATTTTCAATTCCTCCCTCTATCCTCACCTGTCGTAGCATATAATTAAACACATGGCTGCATCAGACTGAACTGAAACTACCTTATTTTACCCACAAAACCTCATCTAAAGTTATAAAAACATACCTAAAAGTCTTGATTTGAATCAATAGTATTTCTTGATTGCCCTCAATGGAAAGGGGTATGGCATTGTCGTAAATTTGTATTACAAAATTGGTTGTAACACTTTAATCAATATACACTTATGAACGACAAACAATCTTATGACTTGCCATCACCGTAGAAGCAATAATTACATCGCAAAAAATTAACAGACTAAGAGATGGCCTTTAACCAATAATTGAAACAGAACAGTAAGTATCGCAAAAAACTTTTTAAAAATTATCCACTTTATAACTGAGATTTATTATGAATACCACAGCACAAGCAGCAAACATAGCTCAGCCTTCAAAAGCTCTTCACATTACCCTTTGGATAGCGCAGGCATTGCTTGCAGTAGCATTTCTTGGATCGGGCTTTATGAAATTAACTTCGCCAATAGCAGATATGGCAGTTCAAATGCCTTATACGCAGGATTTGCCGGAGATAGCAGTTCGGATTATCGGCTCTCTTGAAATTCTTGGTGCAATTGGTTTACTGCTACCTTCACTTTTAAGAATCAAGCCGTTCCTGACATCACTTGCAGCCTTAGGACTTCTGGCAACGATGATTGGAGCAGCCGGTCTTCATGCTTCACGAGGTGAGATGGGTAACATTCCTGTTAATCTTGTGTTAGGAGCAATCGCCGCTTTTATAGCCTGGGGACGCTCTAAAAAATCACCAATAACTCCACGAGGGTAATATCATGCAACGAAAAGAATTTCTCAAAGGTTTGGTAGCAACGGCAGCATTAGCAGCATTTAGCGGTTTTGCAAGTAAGGCGACTAATTTTTATCCAAACAATCAAACTAAAAATATGAAACAGGAACTGGCAACATTTGGAGCTGTCCATCTGAACGTAACAAACCTTCAACGCTCCATTTTATTCTGGAAAGAAAATATTGGCATGAAAGTGCGCAATACGACTGCTGAATATACAGAGATGGGTACAGATAAGAGTACGTTGGTAGTTCTGTATCCAACAGCAAAAACAGCTTTTAAAAATGGCTATAGTGGTCTCTATCACCTGGCTGTACACCCGTCGAATGAAGGCGAGTTCGCAAGGGTGCTGGCAAGGCTAATCCAAAAAGGATATCCTATATCTCCTACTGACCATACAATGTCAAAAGCTATATATATGACAGATCCGGATGGTATTACCGTGGAAATTACCTTAGAGACACCTGAACGGCTGGATAGAATGGAAATTAGCAGTAATGGAATTATGGCAATTGATAGGGATGGAACAGTACGTAGCCCATCGGCGCCACTGGATGTACAGTCTATTTTAAAAGCCTTACCGGATAATGATGTTAATCGGACACTGGCTGATGATACAAAAATTGGTCATATGCACCTATACGTTTCTGACCTGGAAGCTGCAAATAATTTTTATTTACAACTGGGTTTTCTTCAAAACACGTCTTTGCCACAGTTCGGAATGTATGATTTAGGTGCAGGCGGTGCATTTGGTCATCGGATTGCTTTCAATTCATGGCACAGCAAAAACAAGCCGCAAGCACCGGAAGGTACAGCGGGAATGCGCTTTTATACTATCATTTTTGATACACAGGAGCGCTTAAATGCCGCACTTAAATCTTTTCCTTCGGCAGAGAAGCAAAATGATGGATACTTGGTTTCAGATCCGGCAGGCAATAAGATATTGCTTACAGCCTGATAGCTTTTAAAACAAATCATTCGAGCAAAGCAGCGCAAAAGAAATAGTTTTAAAAACACAATACTGCTTTTCTAATGTAAAAAAGCCAGTTCTTTTAAAAGAATTGGCTTTTGTGTTTTTAAAAGTTTTTAAAAAAGTTCAAAATCGAATCCCAAAAACCCGGTGGATTGACCAGAGCATTTTCAATTCCAGCAATTTCCTCAGCATTTTCTTTTTTTGTACGCATACAAAAATCTGTTGCGAACAACTTATAAGATATTGCTGTGCGGCTTGTTGTGCGATAGTTTTCAATTGAAGCCAAATCTTTATTATAAGCATAGACAATATATTTTTTACCCGGAGAAAAAGACATATCGCAAGAAGAATGGAAATATGGACTCGAGGTGCTAATTAGAACTGTGTCTGATTCAATTGCAATTCCTTTAAAAACCCGTACTATACGAAAAGCAAAATGATTAAAAATCCTATCTGTGGGATCTAATTGAAGCATGTCTACATTTCCTCTCGTTCTATTTGCATAACTTCTTTCCCAATGATAATGACCTGTATCATTTATCATTAAAACAGGATACATTCCAAGTGCCTCTGCAACAAATATCGCGTGCGCAGATTCTACTGCCTTATCTATCTCAATATAAACGCATCTACAAGCATTGCTTCTCGAATATGAAAAAACAAATGTTATAATAATCAAGAGAATAAGCCTAATTATATTCATACCCAAATTAAGAATTTACTTAAAAAAACTTTAGACAATAGACACATGAGTTTTTAAAGGGTTACAACCTTTTTTTAGAAAATTATTTCCTTTTAAAAACTCTTTAAAAAACGGGTTGCCGGGGCGGCAAGGGTGACCGCCACTCAAGGTGGAATGATGTACGTGAGGGAAACATGAAATTTCTTTTTAAAAATCGGCTTTTAAAGCCCGCAAATTATAAAAAAATCACCGATATGGTTTAGTAAACTTTTCGCCGTATTTTTGCGTCGTCAATCCACGATTTTGAGAGCACACTTCTTTATACATTTTATTTTTAAAACCCACAGATGAATCCTCTTTTAAGGAATTACGACGAGTTTAAAGACCGCCATAACGGGCCTGATGCCGCAGACCGCGCCAAAATGCTTGCGGCTATCGGCGTGAGCTCGCTGGATGAGCTCATCGCGCAGACCATTCCGGCGAAAATCCGTTTGAAAAAGCCGCTTCAGCTGCGCGAGCCGCAGACGGAAATGGAGTTTTTAAAAGAACTGAAAACGGTTGCCGCGAAAAATAAGATTTTTAAAAGCTATATCGGAATGGGATATTATGATACGGTGACGCCGCCGGTGATTTTACGCAACCTGATGGAAAATCCCGGCTGGTACACGCAGTACACGCCGTACCAGGCGGAAATCGCGCAGGGACGGCTGGAGTCGCTGCTGAATTTCCAGACGATGATTGTTGACCTGACGGGGCTTCCGATAGCAAATGCGTCACTTCTGGATGAAGCAACGGCAGCGGCTGAGGCGATGCACCTGATGTATGCGTCGCGCCCGAAAGCGAAGTCTGCTGCGAATGTGCTGTTTGTGTCTGAGAATATTTTTCCTCAAACACTGGACGTTTTAAAAACACGTGCGGCGCCGCTTGGCATTGAGGTTTTAGTGGGAAATCACGAAACTCTTGAGTGGAATGATGCCATCTTTGGCGCGATTATTCAGTATCCGGCAGGCAACGGCGAAGTGTATGATTATAAAGGATTCTGCGAAGAAGCCCATAAACAAGGGGTTTTTGTAACGGCGGCTGCTGACCTGATGGCGCTTGTGTTGCTGACGTCTCCGGGTGAATTTGGCGCGGACATCGCGATTGGTTCGGCGCAGCGTTTTGGCGTTCCGCTTGGCTACGGCGGCCCACACGCGGCGTATATGTCATGCAAGGAAGATTTCAAAAGACAGATTCCTGGCAGAATTATCGGCGTTTCGATAGACTCCAACGGCAACCGCGCTCTTCGTATGGCGCTTCAGACGCGTGAGCAGCACATCCGCCGCGATAAGGCGACGAGCAATATCTGCACGGCGCAGGCGCTCCTTGCGAATATGGCTGCAATGTACGCGGTATATCACGGGCCGAAGGGCTTGAAAGCGATTGCTTCGCGGATTCATGGCCTGACGAAACTGCTCTCTCAGGGGCTGGAGAAATTAGGTTTTAAAACGCAGAATGCGCAGTATTTTGACACGCTGACAATCGAAGGCGGCAATGCTGATGCGATTCGCCGTGAAGCTCTTTCGCGCGAAATGAACTTCCGCTACTTTGAAAACGGAAGCATCGGGATTTCGCTGGATGAAACAACGGATATTCAGGCGGTACGCGATATTCTGACTGTGTTTGCACAGGCAGCCGGACGCGATATGCAGAGCTTTGATTTTGAAAAGCTGGCTGACGCAATTTCGGTTGAATTCCCCGATTCTTTAAAAAGAACAAGCGAATACCTGACGCACCCGGTTTTCAATACGCATCATTCTGAAACGGAAATGTTGCGCTATTTAAAACATCTTGAAAATAAAGACCTGTCGCTTGCGCACTCGATGATTCCACTCGGCTCATGCACGATGAAGCTGAACGCAACGACCGAAATGATTCCTGTTACATGGCCGGAATTCGGGAAAATCCACCCATTCGTTCCGCGCGAGCAGGCAGAAGGTTACTCAGAAGTTTTTAAAAACCTTGAAGAAGCCCTCTGTGAAATCACGGGCTTTGATGCGATGTCGCTTCAGCCAAATTCAGGCGCGCAGGGAGAATATGCAGGCTTGCTTGTGATTCGCGAATATCATCGCTCACGCGGCGACCATCACAGAAATGTGGTTGTCATCCCGGCATCAGCGCATGGAACAAATCCGGCGAGTGCGGTGATGGTTGGAATGAAAGTTGTCGTTTCAAAAACTGATGAGAATGGCAACATTGATTTTGATGATTTAAAAGCAAAAGTTGAGCAGCACAGCGAAAACCTTGCGGCTCTCATGGTGACGTATCCATCCACGCACGGCGTTTTTGAAGAGCACATTGTGGAAGTTTGCGAACTCATCCACGAGCACGGCGGCCGCGTCTACATGGACGGCGCTAACATGAACGCGCAGGTTGGCCTTACCAGCCCTGCAAACATCGGCGCAGACGTCTGCCACCTGAACCTACACAAAACATTCTGCATTCCCCACGGCGGCGGCGGGCCTGGCATGGGGCCGATTGGCGTAGTGGCTGACCTTGCTCCGTTCCTCCCGGGACACGCAGTTGTGGACATCGGTGATGAGAACGCTATTTCGGCTGTAAGCGCAGCGCCATGGGGCAGCGCGAGCATCCTGCTGATTTCATGGGCGTACATCGCGATGATGGGAGCAGAAGGCCTGACGGAAGCGACAAAAGTTGCAATCCTCAACGCAAATTATTTAAAAGCAAAACTCGAAAAGCACTACCCTGTTCTCTACCAAAACGCGAACGGACGCGCCGCTCACGAGATGATTCTTGACACGCGTATTTTTAAAAACTCAACCGGCGTGGAAGTGGAAGACATTGCAAAGCGCCTCATGGATTACGGTTTCCACGCGCCAACGGTCTCCTTCCCTGTTGCCGGAACGCTCATGATTGAACCGACAGAAAGCGAGCCGCTTGCGGAGCTTGACAGGTTTGTTGATGCGATGGTTGCAATTCGCGAAGAAATCCGTGAAATTGAAAATGGCACGTTTGACAAAGAAGACAACGTTCTGCAAAACGCGCCGCACACGATGGCATCCGTCATAGCCAACGAATGGAACCATAAGTACTCTCGCGAAAAAGCAGCATACCCGGTTCCAACGCTCAAAGAAAGCAAATTCTGGCCGACGATTGGCCGTGTGAATAATACGCAGGGCGACCGCGTACTCATCTGCACCTGCCCGCCGCTCGAAGCGTACGAAGATGCCGATGTGCGTGATATGGAGACACAGGCAGAGTTGGTTTAAGAACCTTTGATCTTGAGAATTTTTAAAAGCCTTTTAAAAATGTAAAAGTTTTTAAAAGGCTTTTTTAATGTTCCAATTTTATTACCGCCTTCCATACCAGCCAGATAATCAAAAACTGTATTGGCAGGCGCAGCCATAGCGCCAGCTGCGGGATAGTTAAAAACCCTGGTTGGACATTTTTCAAAGCCATGTAGGTATTCGCCGGAAAAACAGCGATGAGAAGCACTATCAATCCCCATCCCGCGATTTTCTGAATTCTTTTAAAAAGCAATCCAACCCCTCCAAGTATCTCAAAGGCACCGCTCAATATCACCAGTTCATAATGGAAAGGGAGAAACGGAGGCATGATTTTCAGAAATGGCCCCGGAACAATAAAGTGTAAAATTCCCATGAAGATAAAGTCCATTGCGAGAATATTGCGCAAAACTCTGTTTTTTTCCATAATTTTATATCTTTTTTGAAAACGATAAGACAATTATACAACATACACAACTGCAAATATGACTAAACCCGACATCAGAAGAATTGCTATCAATACCGGCGGAGGTGATGCCCCGGGCCTTAATGCTGTGATCCGCGCAGTTACATATTCCGCTCTCAACCGGGGATGGGAGTGTGTAGGCATCCGCGACGGTTATAACGGAGTGCTTTCTCCTCGCGATTACCCCGGCGGCACAGGGCTGATAAACCTGACGCGTGAAAGAGTA
>DASPKH010000136.1:0-10762 GCA_035628175.1 Patescibacteria group bacterium | reverse complement strand
CGGACAACTCCATGACAGAGATCAAAATTGCCGATGGGCAAATCGTGATGGTGCCCGACACAAAGAATAGCATAATGATGATGCAGATGCCTGACGGTACTCGTCTGCCTGTGACAATGAAAAACGGGAAGCTAATGGTGGTGATGCCGGACAGTACAACGCTGGAGATGACGCGGAAAACGCCGTAGTTTTAAAACTTATTTTTTAAAGATGAAACCCGTTTTTTCATTAAAGAGCGGGTTTTTCTGTTCCAAGAAGATAGAGAATGACAGCCGGGCCGGATTTTAACCGACCGATCTCCCAGTCAAACAAGTCCTTGTTATTTACACCATTCACCAATTCCCGCATTTCATCCTCTGAATATGTGCGTAGTGAGGAAACAAGCCCATCCCACCACACGAAAAGTGGCACAACAGGAAGCAGGTACGTAAAAAGCAGTCTTTTAACAGTAAACGGTCTGATAAGTGGCGTGGTAAACAGGACAGTCAGCGGTGAGAAAAACATTGCCGTAAAGCTTGGAACACTTCGCTCCTGCGCTTCAAATATTGCAATCGGGTTTTTAGAATCCACAGCATTTTGTAATATCTGTCGCGCGTCTTCCGGCTTGAAATGGTGCAGTGAGAGAAACTGGGTTCGAAGGCCTTTTAAAGAAGAGGGCACCTGGCGGGCATCAATAGGATTTTCAATGTAATCAAAGTTCTCTGCCTGTTCTTTGGTGTGTTTAAAAGCATCAATATTGGGAAAGTAATCAGTGAGTGTAATTTTTACATGAGGATTTCCCTTTTTTAGCTCTTCATTCAGCCACAGCCAACCGCCTCCACCACCTGAACCTAAGTCTATGATCCGATTATGCCCGGACTTTTCAAGTCCCTTTTGCAGTACCGGCACAATGAGTTTGTACATTTTGGTTTTGTTTGCCAGGAACTGCAGAAAATCCGTTCCGTAATTCCGCAGAAATGCAGGAAACCACGGCAAATCTTCAAACTCAAAAAGGTGAACTCGCTTCATAGGTTTTGTAAGAAGTTTTAAAAAGTGAAGTTCAAAAATACCAAAAAATGTTCTCTGCTTTACGTTATTCTGCTTTTAAAAATCCTCCGATTTTTTAAAAATTATCTGTCACTACTGTATGTGCTGTTCTTGAATTCCAATTCTCCTTTTCAATTGCATATGTCACTGTATCACCAGCCTGCTCCGTAAATTCACCGCCAAGCTTCTCCACAGCTCTGCGCGAACGCATGTTATTCTCGCCAATGTGAAAAAGCACCCTATCGGCGAAGGTGAAAGCATAGTCCAGCATGAGAGTTTTTAAGGCGGTATTGACCGGGCCGCCCCAGTGCGAGCGCGCTAAGAATGTCCAGCCGATGGCTATTTGCTTTTTGGCTGGGTCGTGGTCGTAGTAGCGCGTGCAGCCGATGATGTCGCCGCTTGCAGTGTCGCAAATGAGGAATGCGCTGCCGGACTCGATACCTGAGTCAAAATATGTTTTAAAACCGTCGCGTGTGTGGCGGAGCTTGTCGGGGTGCTGCTCCCATATCAGCGGGTCGGAAGCAACGGCATAGAGCGCCTCGAAGTCGGTTTCGCGGAGAGGTTTGAGTGAAATGAGGTTGTTTTTTAAAAGGGGCTGGAGGTTGATTGGCATAGTTTTTAAAATACTATTGAGTTACTGGCTCAAAAATGAAGTTATCAATTATAGATTTTAAACTTTTTGGACCAAGCTTCGGAATTGTTTTTAAAAGTTCTGGAGTTAAAGCTGGATTAGCAACACGAAGTTTAATAATCTCTTTTGCAATTGTTCTTGTAATATTTGCAAAGCTTTCTATCTCATCAAGCGTCGCAACATGAATATTAGGTTTTTGACCTTTTAAATCCTTTTTATCCAAATAATTAAGTAAGTCTGCACACATTAAATAAATATGCATAACTGCCTTTAAAGCCTCAAGTCTTGTTAGTCCTGCATGAACACCTTTATTAGAAACTTTATACAAAGTCTGCAAATAAGTGCCAAGGAAATCTACATGTGCTTTGGCAATTTCTTTATTAGTTTCACTTTCAATAGATTTATCCATAAATGCCCACAATCTATTGATGTAATTTCCTTTTCCAAGGTCTCTTCCTTTGATTTTCTCCACAACAGGAGGATACAAAATATCAGCTAATTGTTCAAAAAATCTACGACAGGTAGCTAAAGCATGTGACCATTCCTCTGGATTATCTGAAGAAACTGACCGAAATGCTATCATAAGTTTTTCGGCAAGTTCAGGATGAAGCTCAAATAAAACATCTTCGACATTTTTCTTTAAAATTTCAAAATTTGTTTCAGTCAGCTCTTTAAAAGCATATTTTTTGTAAATATTCGCTGCATACTTATGAGCAATAACTTTAATAGTAGAAAGAGTATGATTTAAATTGTTCTTATAATATGTTCCATCATTGCCCTTTTTTACTCTAACTAAATCATTATATCTTTCCTCAATGAAATCAATTTTTAAAAATCCTCCGCCCGACTCATTTAATCTTGCATTTAACTCATCGGATGATATATTCTTACCTAGAATAATACCTGCGCTTGCTACCTCCTCACTAGCATTGTCAAGGGCTTTTTGATTTAGTTTGGTTTTATTTTTTTCATTCTTAACATAAGCGTCTAGAAACTTTTGTAGAACGCTAACATATTTAGAATTACCTAGCTGTATATCACACCAAATTATTAAATCAGACTCATCTAGCAGCATAGCTGCTCGTTTAAGCTTTTTTACAGCCGCAGATAAATTTCCCTTTGGATTTTCAAGTTCTTTTAGTACTTCTTCAATTAATACTGTACCTTGTTGTCTAGGAGTTGTCATTTTATATTAAGTATAATCACTAAAATCAAAAAGCCAGTCTTTTAAAAAACTGGCTTTTAAAAATTACGCAATTCCGCCCTTTTAAAAAAACTAAATCCCCGCATACGAATCAATATCCACCGTCACTTTTATCGAGCCCGTGGCGAAGCGCTCCGAGTACTGGTGCATGGCGTGGGCGAGCAGGCCGCGAAGCTGTTGGCCGCTGGCGTCTGTCTGCTTTACGTCTTTCAGCACGAGCACGCGGCGCCATTTGGTGCGGAGGCGCGGAAGCGTGGGAACCGTCGGGCCGATTTTTTTGACAGCGGCAAAGTTCTCGGGGATGAGCCGCGCAAAAAGGTGCGAATGCTCGTCCACCTGCGCTTCGTTCAGCCCGGTAAATTCTATCACCACAAACCGCGAAAACGGCGGGTACATGGCTTCTTTGCGCATCTGCAGCTCGTCGTTGTAAAAAATGTCGTACTGCGCTGCCTGCGCCGCAAGGATTGCCTGGTGGTCGGGATGCCCCGTCTGCACAAGAACCTCGCCGGTGAGTTCGCTCGAACGCCCCGCGCGGCCTGAAACCTGCGTGAGAAGCTGGTACGTGCGCTCCGCCGAACGGAAATCCGGCACATACAGCTGCAGGTCTGCATTGATAACGCCGACAAGCGTTACGCGGCTGAAATCAAGCCCCTTGGCAACCATTTGCGTGCCGACGAGAATGTCAATATCACCATTGGCAAACGCCTGCAAAATCTTCCGGTGTGCGCCTTTTTTGCGTGTGGTGTCGAGGTCCATGCGCTGGATGGTGGCGGAAATCCCTTTCTTTTTTAAAATCCCGGCGAGCTCTTCTTCCACGCGCTGCGTTCCCGCGCCGACGTCGTTCATTTCGGGATTGCCGCACTCTACGCACGCCTTGTGCGCCGGCACGGTAAACCCGCAGTAGTGGCATTGCAACTGGTGGCGGTACTTGTGGTATGTGAGCGAAACCGAGCAGTTCTGGCATTTTGGAATCGCGCCGCAGTCGTAGCACTCCAGCCACCGCGAAAAACCACGGCGGTTTTGAAAAAGTATCACGCCTTCTTTTTTTGCAATCCGTTCGGTAATCGCGTCAATCAGCTCGTGCGTAAAACTTCCCGTCAGCTCCTTCTTTTTGCGGGCCTGTTTTAAATCCACAATGTGAATATCCGGCAGCTTTGCGCCATCGGCACGGTGCTGAATTTCCAGCAAATGATATTTGCCCGCATACGCATTAAACATGCTTTCAATCGAAGGCGTCGCCGAACCCAGCACCACAACCGCTTTTTCAAAAGAACCGCGCATAATCGCACAATCACGGGCGTTGTAGCGCGGCGCGGGAGCTTCCTGTTTGTACGACGGCTCGTGTTCCTCGTCGACGATGATGAGGCCAAGATTTTTTAAAGGAGCAAAAACCGCCGAGCGAGCGCCAATCACAATCCGCATCCGGCCCGCCTGGATTTCGCGCCACATGTCAAAGCGCTCGCCCTGCGACAGTTTGCTGTGCATCACGGCAATATCCTCACCGAAAATTGCTTTAAAACGGTCAATCAGCTGCGGCGTGAGCGAAATCTCCGGCACGAGCAGTAGGGCGGATTTCCCACGCACCAGTATCTCGCGAATCGCCTGCACGTACACGAGCGTTTTGCCGCTGCCTGTCACGCCATGCAGCAAAAATGTTTTAAAACTTTCGGCTTCAATTCCTTCCAGAATTTTCTGCACCGCGTGGTCTTGCTCAATCGTCAGCTGCAAGGCGCCTTCCTCACGCTGTACAAGAGTATTTCCATATGGGTCGCCTTTCTCGCGGCGAAGCACTTCCGCTTCAAATTCCACCGCATAGCCCTTATTCACCAGCGCGGAAAGGGCAGAAGCCGACGCCTTCGTTGCTTTTAAAAGTTCGCTCGACAGCATTGGAGTCTGATTGTGCAAACCGTGCAGGTACAAATGGCTCAGCACCAATGCCTGCTTCGGCGCAGAACTGTCAAGGTCGTCCAGAATCTCGCGCAATTCATCATTATCTTCCGCCAGCTGCGGCGCAAGCCGAATCGCCTTCTGCGTTTTCGCGTGAACCTCCTCGCTCACCACACGCTGCGAACGGATAATTCCCTGACGCTCCAGCGCTTCCAGTTGCGCGGAAATTGACTCCGAATTCAGTTGCTGCTCCAGATGCCCGACCGTAATCGCGCCCGAATAATTCATCAGTTCTTTTAAAAGCGCGGCACGTTTCGGTGCACGTCGCGCCATCTCGGCGATTTCCTCATCGCTCATATGCACGAGGATTTCCGCAAATAACACGCTCTGCGGCGACATTCCCTGCGGCAGCGCAGCTTTCAACGTCTCGCCCCACGACGCAAGATAATACTCCGCAATCCACTTCGTAAAATTCAGCATCGAAGCCGTAAAAATCGGCCGCTCATCCAGCAGCTCGAAAATCTCGCGTATTCCCTCAACCGCCTCAACGCCCTCCGACTCAACGATAACGCCCGTCAGCGTCCGCTTCCCAAACGGTACCAGTACACGCATCCCCACAAGGTCACTTTTTAAAAAGTTGGGCGCAGGAAGTAGTTCTTCAGGAAGGGCATACGTATAAAGGCGATTTTGCGGCAGTGGCAGCGCCACCTGTATTAATATTGGCATGAAAATCTTTTAAAAACTGTGTAGGCAAGAAGTTGTAATTTTGCTTTTAAAAATCTGCAAAAATTACACAAAATCCTTTAAAAATGATAGTTAGAATTCCGGCTCAAACGACGATTTTACCCTCTTTTTATGGTGATGACCAGGTAACAATTTCAGCACTTTCCGTCGCCTCATTAGCCAACGGCGAAAGCACGATTTTAGGCGCCAGCGAGCATGATGAATCAAAACTTTTAAAAGAAATATTGGAATCTCTCGGGGTCGAATTTACAACTATTGCCGTTATTGCCCAAAATGAAAAACAACTTCAAAATGGAAACGGCAAATTAGCGAATAATTCTTTTAAAAATGTTTTAAAAATTCGCGGAAATGGCCTACAATCTTTTAAAAAAGCTGAAGCGCCAATCAACGTTAGCAACAACGGCATCCTCCTCCGCGCAATCACAGGACTTCTCGTCGGACAACAACACGAATACGACATTACCGGAAGCGGGCAGCTTTTAAAACGTTCGCTTGTGCGCTTTCTCGAGCCGCTGGAGGAAATGGGCGCGCAATTTCACTCATCCTATCGCCAGACGCTCCCGCTGAAAATCTTCGGCACACATCCTTTAAAAAACATCAGCTATGAAGCACCCCTGCCAACATTCACAACCAAACTGGCAATTTTGCTCGCAGCGTGTAATGCTGAGGGAAAGACTGTTTTTAGCGAGCCGTATCCTTCGGCAACATATTGCGAAGAGTTGATGAGTACGGCGGACATTTTTAAAAGTGAAAATGAATATCGTGTTGAAATCTCGGGTGGTGCGCCGGATGCTTTTGAAGTAAAAATTCCTCGCGATATTCTGCTGACGGACTGTGAAGTTTTGGCAACAATTCTTTTAAAAAATTCACGTGAAATTCACGATGTTTCGCCGGCGGAAGGGCGGGGGAGTTTGGTGGAATGGCTTTTGAAATATGCAAAGGGGATTGCTTTTAAAAGAGATGAAAAGAATCTTTTAAAAACCGGAACGCTGATTATTTCCGGAAATGTAGAATTTGAAAATTGTGAATTAACTGGCAAAGAAACACGCAGGTTTTTAAACGCGCTACCATTTCTCGCAGTACTTTTTGCTGCTTTTAAAAAGCGGCTGCTGGTGCGGGATGCGATTGATGTTCGTCAGCGGAAATGCGACTGGCTTGCGGCGATTGTGGATGGGCTGGCTGGATTTGGCATTGAGCCAGAAGAGTTTGACGATGGTTTTGAAATTAACGGGAAGGAAGATTTCCACGGCGGCGCGGCGATTTGCTATGGCGAGGAATCAATTGCGCTGGCGTTCATTGCACTGGGCGCGGCAGTTGGCGATTTTACGCAACTGGAAGATGTGCCCTGCACGCCGAGGATGGAGCACCTTTTAAAAAGCTTGCAGTGCGAGGTTTTAGAAAGTTTGCCGTAGTGAGGGGCAAGGGAAATAGTTTTTTAAGAATAGCTCACCAAGTTTAGAATGCGTTTTAAAACTATTTTCCTTCCAGGTCAGCTATTCTTTTTAAAAGCTCGCGGTTCTGCTTTTCAAGCTCAAGATTCCTGAACTTCACTTTTGCTTCGGTGTCTTCAAAGGAGCGTCGCAAGTCTTCGGTACGTTGCATCACCTGCTGTTCAAGACTTTTGTTAAGGTCGTGAAGCTGCTGTTCGGCGCGCTTGCGGCCTGAGATATCGCGGCGGAAGATGATAAATACAACGATGAGTGTAAGAACGATGACCCCAATAAGCAGAAAAAGATTGCGTACTGTCTGCTGGAGGTTTGAGTAGTTTTCTCGGAGTAGGGTCCGTAATACTTCACCTTCGATACGCCTGATCCTGTGCGATAGCTGCTTAATCTGCTCTGAAACAATTCTACCTTCTCCTATTCTGAGTACTGCTACTGCCGAATCCAGGCCTTTTTCCTGACGGACTTTGATGTAGTTTTCAGAGATGCTTTTGCGACGCTCCATAAGGTGCGAAAGCGTATCAACTTGTCTATAAACCCTCGTCGTAGAATCAGCAACCTTCCGCAGCACAGTCATGCGATCGGGATATTCTGTAATAGCACTATAATATGGTTGTAAATATTCGCCTTGGCCAGTCAGCATATATCCACGTGCTCCGGCCTCAATATCGCGCGAAAGCACATATATTTCCTGGTTTGCCGACAGGATCTCATAGACAGAGAGTGTCTTGTTGTTGACCCTGTTTATTTCTTCAACGTTTTTATACGCAAAATACCCGACTGCACCGAGAATTGCCACGATAAGAATAAAACTAATAAGTATTCTGTTTTCGATATTGCGTATCATTGCTTTACTGTTTGGTTTGTTATTGATTTTCCCCTTCACGCATTTTTTCCAGCACGAGTTCGCAGCCATTGGAAAAATATAATATCAGCTCATCCCGTTTATCGGAAGAATACGGCATATATGCTAGGCGTGTGATCATCGCACTATATGTAGTATCAGGAAATTCGAAAAACAGGATAGGATTAGGAATGATCTCTTCATTTCGCTCAATATGCCATTTGCCGGATATGCTGTCGGCTTCGTAGGTGCCGCCTACCCTGAAATTGTGCATAGTGACGTCCGCCAGTGGAAACGAACTGACCTGGGGCGACAGCGTTGAAGATTTTATTCTCCAGTGCCCGCTTATATGCTCAGGTGTTATTTCTTCAAACCGACGACTAATCATGGAATAAGGAAGAATGTAAAAAATAGGGTTACAAATATACGGTTTTAAAAACTCATTCGCTTCACAATTATTAACCAAAATTCGGGCGAATATTCAGTAAATTTGTTACATAATCTTCTGTGAAAAGCTTTTAAAAATTTATTTGGTTTGTACACAGCATCTTTTTATAAAAAAAATGAGGTTTTTAAAATTATGACAGGATGGAGTTTTTTTAAAAGCGCTTTTGTAATTTCAACATTATTATTTCAAACAGTTATCTGCTCATGTAATGAACCGGAAGGCAACGGTAATATTTATACTGAGGCACCTCCGGCTAATAATTCACTCCAGCAGAATAATCAGAATATATCGGGTTCACGACAGAGCGCTATTACCAATGCTGTACGTACAGTAAGCCCTGCAATCGTGGGGATCAACGTGACTGCCGTAGAACAAGTGGAATACCGCGACCCGTTTTTTGATGACCCTTTTTTTAATCAGTTTTTCCGCAGGCAGCCACGTGTTCATCAGTATGAGGTGAAGAGCCTCGGCTCGGGATTTTTAATTTCGTCTGATGGATATATTCTTACCAATGATCACGTGGCAGGAAATGCTACCAAGATCGTGGTAACGATGACAAACGGTGAAAAATACGAAGCGCAGAAGATCGGCAGCGATCCGACGTCCGACGTGGCGCTTTTGAAAATTGAGGGGAAAAATTTCCCGTTTTTAAAACTTTCAAATTCCGATGATATTATCATTGGTGAATGGGCTATAGCTTTTGGCAATCCTTTCGGGCTTTTTGACAATAATGCAAAACCAACTGTAACGGTAGGTGTTGTAAGTAATACGGGGGTAAATTTTACGCAGGAAAACCGCGTTTACCGCGACATGATCCAAACGGATGCAGCGATCAGCTCTGGCAATTCGGGCGGACCTCTCATCAATGCCAACGGTGAGGTGATAGCAATGAATACGGTCATTTTCTCTACTGCGCAAAATATGCGTGGAGCAGGTAGTATCGGTATTGGTTTTGCTGTGCCGATTAATCGCGTAAAAGAGATCGTGAATGTTTTAAAAAAGGAAGGCAAGATTGACAGGAATTATAATATCGGCATGGTGGTGCGAAACGTTGATGAAACAATTGCTCGTCAGCTTAACCTTGAAAGGCCCGAAGGCGTAATTATTTATGAAATCGTCCGGGGTTCAACTGCCGACCGTGCGGGGTTGGAACCGGGTGATGTAGTTTTAAAAATTAACGGAACGCCTGTGCACCGTGAAGAAGATTACTATGTAATTGCAAATGATGCCGTCGTCGGGCAGACGCTAAATATCCAGGTGCAGCGCGGCAAAAACACGCTTGAAAAGAAGATCCACCTAGAGTCACGTCCCCAGCGGAGCCGTTAAAAAAGAGTTTTAAAAAGAACGTTTAAAAAATCATACATGGAAAATATCATCGGTGAAAAACCGAGCATCCTGCATTCAGAAAACCTTGTAAAAGTATACGGCAAGCGAACGGTAGTAAAGGGATCGTCTATTTCGGTGCAGCAGGGCGAGTGCGTGGGGCTTCTCGGGCCGAACGGAGCCGGAAAAACAACATCATTTTACATGATTGTTGGCATGGTGAAGCCAACGAGTGGGCGCGTTTATCTAGATTCTGCAGACATCACAGGAAAGGCAATGTATCAGCGCGCACGCCTTGGTATCAGCTACCTGCCGCAAGAGGCAAGCATTTTCAGGAAAATGACTGTCGAGGATAATATTAAAGCAATTCTGCAACTGCAGCCAATTTCAAGGAAAGAGCAGAAGGAGCGGCTGGAGCACTTGCTGGAAGATTTCCGCATTACACATATCCGCAAGAGCAAAGGCTATATGCTTTCAGGCGGTGAGCGCAGACGCTGCGAGATTGCACGAACGCTTGCTTCAAGCCCTAAATTCGTGCTACTGGACGAGCCCTTTGCCGGTATTGATCCAATAGCGGTGGAAGATATTATGAAAATTGTTCACACGCTGAAAATGCGAGGCATTGGCGTACTTATTACCGACCACAATGTTCATGAAACACTTTCTATCACGGACAGGGCATTTATTCTGATAGACGGTACAATCTTCATTTCCGGTACGGCAGAGGAGATCGCTGCAAACGAGGAAGTCCGCAGGCGCTATCTCGGTGAGACATTCAAACTTGAACGCTATTTCGAAAAGTAGTTTTAAAAAGTCAGTGTGAAAATTGCGGTTTTTAAACGTAATGAATAAGGTATATCAAAAAGATAGCCTTTTCATAGCTCATTTACTGGAATTTTATTCTGTTTTAAAATATAGTCTGAGGCCACTGTTCAATAAAAAAAGCTGTACCTGATATTAGCTCATGCGATTGGATCATGTACAGAGCATAGTAATGATACACCATATTTTTACGGTGTTTCCATTTCTTCTGTCATGCTCAATAAAATTCCTCAAACAGCTTCTGAAACTTGTCCCGGGACGAAAACAAAGGACCTGACATACTTTTTAAAGTTGATGAGGAAATGTATGATAATGATTTTACTTCTGATGTGAAGCATAATGAGCTTAGCAAAAGCCCTGCCACTACAATGGAGTGTATACGGGTATAATG
>DASPKH010000135.1:0-3679 GCA_035628175.1 Patescibacteria group bacterium | reverse complement strand
GCGCAATTCAGCACGAAACCCCTGCAGCAAGGGATCTATGTCGATGGCGATCGTATCGTATTGCGCTATCCTGACCCAAATAAAGAGGAAACACTTATGTCACTACAGGAACTCCGCCTGCCGGGAACGCATAACGCGTATAATTCCATGGCAGCGGCGCTCGCCGCCCGCGCATTTGAGGTGCGTAACGAAAACATCCGCGACAGCCTGATGAAATTTACCGGGGTAGAACACCGCCTGGAACACGTGCGCACAATCAACGGCGTGGAATTCATCAATGACTCCAAAGCCACGAACATCAACGCCACGTGGTACGGCCTTTCAAGCTTTTCAAAGCCCATCGTGTGGATCGCCGGAGGCCGGGGGGACTCTAACGACTACGCCGAACTCGACAAGCTTGTTGCCGAAAAGGTCCACACCATCATCGCTATTGGTGAAGATGCCGACAAGATCTTCAATCACTTCTGTACATCAAAACGCGTGGTAAAAGCGCACACAATGGAAGAAGCTGTAGAGCGCGCACTCGAAAATGCAAAATCCGGGGATATTGCATTACTCTCGCCAGCGTGCAAATCTTTCGACATGTTCATGAATTACGAGCACCGCGGTGAAGTTTTTAAAGAAGCTGTGAATAACCTGTAAAAGTTTTAAAAAGGCTTTTAAAGAATTCATGTTTCCCTGACATACATCATTCGGGCAATTGTGGGCGGTCACCCTTGCCGTCCACATACCCCGTTGTTTAAAAGATTTCTCCCACTGATCTCTTTACCGAAGATACATTTCGATTATGAAAAGTACTCACCATAGAAATGTCTTAAATTTTTTTTGCTATACTCTTTTAGCGATAGTGCTGGTTTTGGGAACTAGTTGCTCATTGCCCAAAGTAAAGGAGCCAAAGTTTAAGACTGATTTTAAAGATATTGAAACAGAATTAAAAGCTTTAAAAAACTTTGAAAAAGTTGGTTTGCAGTGGTCAGCAACTTCATCTAAAGATGGGACCTTTAACGTTCTAACGCTCACACTGGTAAACGGAAGAGCAGTGCCTGAAAATATAGAGGAGTTGACAGAGCTAGGGAAAACTGCGGCAGTGATTGTAAAAAATTCAATTGATAATATTCAGGATTATAGCTTTATCAATGTGGCATTCCAAACATCCAGCGGTGTCATTTTGACCCAATCTAAAAGCATAGCTTTGCGATATTCGATAGAAGAATTATAACCTTTAAAAGCCAAAAATCCCATGAAACTCGACGTTGCAAAAGATACAGACCATATAGACTGGTTTATCCTGCTTGCTGTCTCAGGGCTGATGCTCTTCAGCATAGCCTTCGTGTACAGCGCCAGTGCATCATTTGCCGAAGTGAAATTCGGCGCGAGCGACCGCATGTTCTGGAACCACGCTCTGCGCGTCATCATCGGGCTTGGCATTATCCTGTTCTTTGCAAAATTCGACTACAGGCGTTTTAAAAATATGTCGCAGGGTATTTTGCTCGCGGCTATCAGCTGCCTGCTCCTTGTCTTTTTTATCGGCACCTCAGCAAAAGGCGCGTCACGCTGGATACACCTCGGGCCAATAAACTTCCAGCCGTCTGAGTTTGCAAAGTTTGCACTGGTGCTTCATCTTTCTTCACTTCTGGCTCAACGGCAGAAATACATTCGTGATTTTAAACAGGGCCTGCTGCCATTATTGCTGTGGGCTGGTGGAGTTTGTGCGCTTATTGCGCTACAGCCGAATTTCTCGACAGCATTCGCTATTGCTCTTATTTCTGCTGCACTCATGTTTGTGGGGAATGTAAATTCTAAACATTTTGCCATCATGGGAAGTATTGCGCTCGCAGGTGCTGCACTTTTTGCTGTGTCAGCTCCGTACAGAATGCGCCGCCTTATGGCGTACTTTGGTACGAGCGATGGCAGCCAGGAAGTGACCGTAGTCAATTACCAGCTTCAGCAGGCGCTCATTGCTTTTGGTAG
The DNA here is from genome assembly GCA_035628175.1 of Patescibacteria group bacterium. Classification (GTDB taxonomy): domain Bacteria; phylum Bacteroidota; class Ignavibacteria; order Kapaibacteriales; family DASPKH01; genus DASPKH01. The sequence goes on along the minus strand of DASPKH010000135.1, from coordinate 1,708 downwards.
CGGGGGAGTGACAGGTGTCGGGCCGGGTCAGAGCCAGCAGCGCAATTGGTATTTGCCGGAAGCGTACGGTGACTTTATTTTTTCCATTGTTGGTGAGGAATACGGTTATTTAGGGGTATTTGCCGTACTGGCATGTTTCAGCATTATTCTCTGGCGTGGGATGCTTGTGGCTCGCCGTGCACCTGATGATTTTGGCTATTTTCTTGCAACGGGCATTACGTTCACCCTTGCGCTGTACGCATTTATCAATGCGGGCGTGAATTCCGGAATTCTCCCGACAACCGGTTTGCCGATGCCCTTCATCAGCTATGGCGGAACGTCGGTGCTGTTTTCAGCAGCTGCAATTGGGATTCTTTTAAATATTTCTTCAAAAGCAGGAGTGTATCCGAGGAAGAAATTATAGATATGAAATGTATTATTCTTATTCTATTCTTGATTGTTAATAATTGTGTTGCCAAACAAGACAGTTTAGATTACGGGATATCACTCCCTGTAATAGGAAATGGGTTGCACTCTTACACTGTTCCATTTGAATACATGCAAGAAACTTTTGATCAAAATGGAAATATTCCAGATACATTGTTTGGATATGTGAATAGAGTGTATTCACCTAATAAAGAATATTATTTCAGCCGGGAATATGATGATAGTTCAACGTTGTCAATTTTGGCTATTTACAAAAAAAGTAATGAGCTAACTACGAAAATCCCAACATCAGGATGGCTTAATGGTAATATTAATCATATTTGGATTGACAGCTATCTTGTACTTAATTTTTCCTATAGAGATTATGACGATGATACAATTGGAACCTTTATATCTATTGTTAATTTAGAAAATGGACAACAAAAGGGCTTTAGTGCAAATAAACTTCATATTATTGGGAAGACAGATAATAAGGTTTTTTTTCAGCCATGGCACCGTACAAGTAGTGTAGAAAGTATTGGGTTAATGGGGATTAATGATTTCGTTTCTCTAGGGATTGATGGATTAAAGTTTGAAAAAATTCCACATTACGAAAAATACAATTTAACAGCTTCATCTGGATCAGACACTATTTTTCATATAGAATTACACAATGATTATACATATCTCTCTTGTCAGATATCAAAATCAAAGGATAAGATTTCTTTAACAAGCGAAATATGGTATAAGGGAAAACAACTTCAATACACACCCAGACATCAACAGTTAAAAATTTCTGATAGTACAATAGATTGGGTTGAATGGTTTTTTGGTAGTAGAAATATAAGTACTTTGTTACGACTTAAGAATAATAAAGTTGACACCTTGGTAGATTTAAACAAGCATGACTCATTATTTGTAAACTTTAGTAGAATAGCTGACTTCCAGATTGGTGGGAATTTTATCCTTCTTAACATCCAAAATGCAAAACATTATAATTCTGAGTCTGGACTTTTTGTCTATGACAGAGAAAATAATCGCTTTTTAAAACCACCAGCAATAGTCTTAAAAGATAATTGAATAGTTTTTAAAACTACATACTTTCCATCCAGCGTTTTGCTTCTGATAATTCTCCGAAAATGCGAATATCGACATCTAACGGTTCGATTCTCTCAATAATATCCTCTATTACAAGTCCCGCAAGGCGGTTACGCGGTACAATGATCGCTACAAAGCGAACGCCGCCAGCGTAACTTCGCGGGGCAAAATCCTCCGCCATCCATATTCTGTCTTCAGGCGAAAT
>DASPKH010000134.1:0-4728 GCA_035628175.1 Patescibacteria group bacterium | reverse complement strand
TATTTCCGGCTGGCCGAATTGCGCCGTTTCACTTGCCACTATCATGTCACAGTGCATGGCGAGTTCACAGCCTCCACCAAGTGCAAAACCACTCACAGCAGCAATGATCGGCTTTTTAAAAAGCCTGATACGCTCCCAACGCGAAAACTGATCGCGCGCCAGCATTTCCACTGTTCCAGCGCCGCTCATCTCTGTAATATCTGCGCCAGCCGCAAATGCTTTGTCGCTCCCGTGCAAAACGACGCAACGGATTTCGGGGTTTTTTTCATAAATTTCAAATGCTTCTACAAGCTCGATCATCGTCTGTAGGCTAAGAGCATTGAGCACCTGCGGGCGGTTGAGCTGGATAGCGCCAACGCCTACATGCGGCTCATAGGTTTTGATACAGGTAAACTCGATCATTTTTTTTCTTTTAAAAGTGATAATTCGTAAAGATTCGAAATTACGAAATTCCGCAGCGAATTGGTAATTTGCAGTAGATTTAAAAGGAAAAAACGAGATTGTAAAAGTCCGAAATTACAGTAAAGCGAATTAAGACGTAAACCGAAAAATTTATGCAGTAAGTTTTACAGAAAAAATTAAAAATTGCAATATAATGGAAAACTCTCTAACCGGGCTAGAGTGTTTATACACCCCGGAATTAACAGAAAACTCTGAAACTATTCTTTTAAAAGGAGATGAGGCGCGCCATCTGAAAGTACTGCGGAAACATGTAGGAGACAGGCTCGCCCTTACCAGCGGAACGGGTTTTTTTGCCGAAGTAGAACTTTTACAAATCAGTCGTGACTCAGCTGAATTGAAAATTCATTCAATTTTAAAAGATTTTGGCGAGCCTGTTTTAAAAATCGGCCTTGCACTCGGTATTCTTGAAAATAAAGATCGTTTAGAATTTGCACTTGAAAAATGCATAGAACTTGGTATTTCGGAATTTATTCCTCTAAGAAGTGATTTTGCACAGCGAAAAATAGTGAACCGCGAGCGACTTGAAACGAAAGCCATTGCTACCATAAAGCAGTGTAAACGCTCAGTTTTGCCACAAATTCACGAACCTCAGACTGTGGAAGAACTCTTAAAAAGTGAATATTACGAAATGATAATATTCGCCGATATGGAAGGAGAAAGTATTAAAAATGCTTTTAAAAATGCAGAAAAAAATTCTTTTAAAAACATACTTGTTGTTGCCGGGCCTGAGGGAGGATTTTCCTCAAAAGAACTTCAACTGTTGCGCTCAGATAAACGTTGCATAATGCTGCTGCTTGGAGAGCGCAGATTACGAGCAGAGACTGCAGCGATCCTAGGTGTTGGATTGCTCTCGGCTGTTCTGTAGTAATTTGGATGATTTTTACTGACCCGTGAGTCTATTTAAAAATATTGGTGTAACTTTGTGCTGGATTTTTTATAACCTAAAACTTACATATTAAAAATGAAAGCACTCATTTTAAAAAGCAATGGCGGGCGTGAAAATCTGGAATATAGCGATATTCAAGACTCGAAAGTAGCAGCAAATGATTCACTTGTAAAAGTACAAGCCACGAGCGTAAACCGCGTGGATATTGTCGTTCGCAATGGCTATCCCGGGCAGCAAACACCAATGCCGCATGTGTTGGGCGGCGATATTGCTGGGATTGTGGAAATGAGTACTGATCCTAAGTTTATAGGCGGGCAGCGCGTTGTGGCCTATCCACTTGTATGGTGTGGCAATTGCCAGCTATGCAATGAAGGAAAAGAAAATCTGTGCCTTAACTGGCAATATTTCGGGATGCACCGTCATGGTGGCTACGCATCGTACGCAAGTGTCCCGTCTAAAAATTTAATTCCTATCCCGGATAATGTTTCCTTTGAAGAGGCTGCAGCGCTTGGCGTGGCGGGACTGACGGCATATCACGGTTTAAAATCAGTTGCGGCTTTACAAGAAGGCGAAGTGTTTATGATCTGGGGTGGTTCCGGCGGAATGGGGACAATTGCCGTACAGATCGCAAAAATGCTTGGTGCGACAGTAATTGCTACATGCGGAAAAGATGAGAAAAAAGGGATTTTAAAGGAGCTTGGTGCGGATTATGTTTTCAATCATTATACTGATGATCTGAAGGCGGAAGTTTTAAAACTTTTCCCTAATGGTATTGATGTCGTGATGGATTATGTTGGGCCGAAAACTTTCCAGCAGAGTTTTGATATGGTGAAAAAAGGCGGAAAAATCATTTTGTGTGGGATTCTTACCGGACGCGAAACAAACTTCAGTATTCACCAGACCTATCTGCGTCATATTTCTATTCACGGCATTAATCTTGGCACAAAAGCCGAAATGGAAGATCTTATCCAACTTGTAGCTGATGGGAAATTAAAACCATTTATTGGGAAAGTTTTACCATTATGTGAGGGTGCCGAGGGGCATCGCTTAATGGAAAGCGGGGAAGTGACCGGGAAAATTATTTTAAAACCGGAAACTAACTAACTTTCGAACCTGGACTAATGAAAAGCTGCTTATGAAAATATGCAGCTTTTTTAATTTTAGTACATTATTTGCTCTTATGAATACGTAGAACTTTCGTTGGTTCTCATACCTACTTCCAGTATTTTGTTCTCCATGATAAACAGTATTTTTATTTCTTTACGATAAAATTTATTTAGTTCTACTTGATGGCGACGATATAACAGAGGAATACGAAGGACCTTTTTACAACACACCACGCACACTACCATGAAGGCTATACTCATAGCAGTAGTACTGTCTTTAATATCCCTTCCCTTGAAAGCACAAGATGTAAAATTATTCCAAAATCTGCAGGTTTGGAATGTCTTCAGCATGAATGCCCGGAATGATGCAGGTGAACCCGTCGACGACAGGCTTAATACTTTTTTGCGCCGTGCAAGGCTTGGAGTAGAAGGAAAGATACAAAATGACATTTCCTATCGGATTACGTTTGCTTATGACAATATCGGTAAGGATGTTTTTACTGCTGTATCTGGAGAACCGCAGGGAAGTTCAGACAAGGAGTTTTACCTTTTTGATGCGAGTGTGCTTTGGAGTATTGATACTACATGGGCAAACCTCACTTTAGGATTTTTTCGCCCTCAGGCGGGACGTGAGCATATGACGGCTGCATTTGCAGTCACTTCATTTGAAAAGTCACTTGAAAATTTTTACCAACGTGAATATATGCTGGGACGCGGCAGTGGCCGTGAGGTAGGCCTGAATCTTGGCGGATTAATGCATGAAGGTAATTTTGGAATCAACTACAATTTTGGTTTTTTTAATCCAAATCATGAAAGGATTATTGGAAATGGTACAAAATGGTCTCCACTTTTGGCCGGACGTATAGCACTGACCATTGGCGATCCTGAAATGCAAAAATACAAAACAGGATACCAGATAAACTACCAAAGTAAAAGAAGGGGAATTACATTTGCTGTCAATGGAACCTATCAGGGTAAGACCGATGAAACCGCTACTGCCAGAAGAGTAAATGATTCTACGGTTTTATATAGCTATACTGGAGGCTTTAAAAGAAATGTGATAATAGGTGCAGATGTGCTTTTGAACTGGGACAAACTGAATATTGATGCTGAATATGATATTTTTCTTCGCGGTTTTTCACCGGAATTTGCAGGCCAGATTCATTCCGGCGAAGAATTCGCTGACAGAGCATGGCACATACGGGGAAGCTATAATGTCCCCTTAGGTGAACATATTATCGAACCATCGCTTTTATACACATCTTTTCGTGGAAGTGCCCAGTCTGTATTGTATAAAAATGGGACGCATGACATCCTATCTGCTACTCTCAATTATTATATCCGGGGTGAGAAATGGAAAGTGGCGATGACCTATGCTGACCAGCGTGGTGGTGCGCAGTCCAGATTTACCCGTAATGGGAAGTCCTCGCGCGGTAATTATACCGCAGTAGGATTTCAGTGGTTGTTTTGAATATGAATATGAACTACATTTTCAGAGGAATTTTATGAATAGTTTTAAAGATCTGAAATTATCTTATAAGCTGGCATGCATCTATGTTGTTACAGCTATAGTATTGCTTATGATTGGGTATGGTAGTTACAGCAATATGGAGATGATGGATGCGCGTCTTGACAGGATTACGGAAGTCCGTTTAGCCAGTAATAATCTCCTCTTACAAGCAGACCGCGATATGCATCAGGCGCTAATAGCTCTGCGCACGATGGTCTTTGTAAGGCCCGGTACAAAAGAATTCGATGAAATGGAAAAATTCTATCAGGATAACATCCGGCAGGCAGGCGAACGCTGGGAGAAATATATGGCATTACCAAAAACTGAACAGGAAAGTCATGTTATTAAAGATTATCATGGATATCATACCGACTGGATAGATGCTTCTTCAAAGGTAATGAAGCTAATAAAAGCAGATGCTGTAAATAAAGAGGATGTTATTAATATAATTCTTACTGACCACCAGTCTGCTTTTCAGAATTCACGGTCAATACTCGATAACTTAACAGATATATCCGATGATCTTACAAAAGCTGAAGCACAATTGAATAATGATGAGTATGCAACTGCTATTACATACCTGCTTATCTCTATTCTAGGTGGAATAATTCTATCCATCGTAATAAGCTGGAGAATTGGTGTAATGATCTATAAGCCAATCCTTTGTTTGAAAGAGGCTTCTGAGCGGAATAGGAATGAATTTAAAGCTATTCCTGTTGAATCTATAGATGAAGTCGGTAGTCTGACAAATTCATTTAACCTGA
>DASPKH010000133.1:0-2662 GCA_035628175.1 Patescibacteria group bacterium | reverse complement strand
AGGATCCATATGCAAAGGCATATCCTGTTGTGCCAGAGGTTGAAAAAGAAGTCGAAAACAAAGGCAAATACATCACTCCTGAAGTCTATGGTAGGTCTGCTGAGGAGCAAATAGGTTATATCAAAGAGTTTGGAAAGCCATCTGTCCCGACTCCTGTCCCAACCCCTGTCTCGACTCCTATACCGAGCAAACCGTAAACTCTGATTATACTGAACGGCCCTGCATCATGCGGGGCCGTTCACTATTTCGGCATATTCTAATGACCGTGCAAGTTCGATTCGTTCTGGGCACACATTCAGGTACGTTCACACCATATACCTCAGGCGTATGCCGACTGTTGATTCCAAAAATGGATTGACACATCTTTATGGGTAAGTATCAGGAAGGGCTGCTTTTAAAAGCAGCCTTTTTTATTCCATTATTCCTTTTAAATTCAGCAAGTCTCTTTGCATTTGCTCGTCAGCCTTTCTTTTTAAAAGCCCCGCGCCGAATTTCAAAAATCCTTCAGGCTCCCCATCTAAGATAATTGCCAATTCTGTTTTGTTGTCATCCAGCTTTTTAAAAAGGAGCGTTTCTGTTCCGCGAATAGGCCCGGAAATGTTTTTAAAAACAATTTTTTTTAAAAGCTCAAATTCTACTACTTCCTGCTCTACGTTTTGCTCCACCCCGAGGAATTCCACCGTTTTTAAAAGCCGTGCACCAGGTTGTAACTTATCACCGAAAAGCAATTTTACTTTTTTAAAAGCAGTGCTGAAGCAAGGATAGTTTTCGACATTTTTAAAAAAGGCGAACACATCAGCAGTGGGGCGGTTGATGATTATGGAGTTAGAGATTTTCATTGTAAAAGTTTTGTATATTGCCAAAAAAAATATAAATGATAATTTACTTTTAAAATTCCTATGTTCAAAATACTTGTTGGAATGTTACTCATGCTCGTATTCTCCAGTTGCAGCACGCCTTCGGAGAATTACCAAGCGATCGTTGCTTTAAAAAAGGGAACATTGGGATCGTGGCATTGCAGAATACTGATCGTTCGGACAGCGCATTTATGTTCATCAGTGACATGTATCGTGATGTAATACCAAAAACATTTACAACCAATGGTTTTAAAAATGCGGTGTACCTGTCTGATGTCCTGCTTGTTACAGATTCGCTATTTTTAAAAAATCAGCTTCAGGATATTTGTCAGAAGAATAATCTGGACGCAGTGATTATTTCATCAGTCACAATTTTTGATGTGAAGGCACCGCCTGTCAGTATCCGTCCGACGTACACGCCGTTTGGCGGTATGGCTGCGAGTGGCCTAGGCATTAATTTTGACTTTAAAGACAGAAGTGGGCTTGGGCTTAATATTGTCATGAATCTCTTCGATAAAAATGGCAAGCTGCTCATGACATCAGCGGAGAATACGCAGACCAGCACGTTTCTTGAGGATAAAGGAGTAAATTATAAAGCACAGTCCGTAATGCGCCGCGCAGCAGATGAGATCATCGGAAAGATCAAACAGCGCCGCTACTAAGTTTTAAAGTCCCGGATTACATTGACGAACAAAACATACCAATGCAAGATAATGTTTATCATGGAACTCATTTCGGATAAAGAACTCAGTGCAATAGTAGAACTACAGCTTTATGACAAAGAAGGGCGCTTTCTTGTTTCGGCCTCATTCAGTACACATCAATAACCATATCTCATTACGCTGCCTGCTCTGCTCACTACTGTTGGGGATGCTACACGCGCTGCTGTAAGAGAGATTGCTGACAAAATTTACGGATATAGGCGGCGTTACATCGTTGCTACAAATTCTACGAGAGCTATTTTAAAAGCCGTACCGGCACAAAATATACGATTGTGACACGAGGCTACAGATGACAATCGCTCGTATTTTTTAGATCCGAAGATGTTGCAAATCATCTGGATTTGATCACCTTGAAGGCGGGAAATTGTATCTCAATTAAAATTTTGTAAATGCGGGCAACATTCTATTTGCATTTATCCATCAGAATGACAATATTTAAATATTCAGTATAATTCTTCTTTCAGTACTATTTTGTAGCTGTGCAACGCCCTTTGAAAACCATCAGCGAACAATAGCGCTAAAGAACGGACACATTGGTATTGTATCATTACGCCATGATAAACTTGATGATACAACATTCGCTTACCTTAGCAATATATATCGTGAGACTGTTCTCAATTCTTTCACCCGAAATGGTATAAAGACAGTATAATATCTTGACGAGGTTATAGCTTCCCAGGATTCTGTTCTTGTCCAAAGCCAGGCTATTGAGATATGCCAGAGACATAGACTTGATGCGATCATAGTTTCAGAAATTTCAGATGTAGCTGCGAATTAATTACACGAATGCAGGATATCCTATTGGTATTCCGCTGCCGGGCGGTATCACGATCGGTTATTCTGTTGGAAGGGAAACGAGTATAAAAATTGATCTTGACCTAGAGATGAAGTTGATCGATAAAGATGGAAAATTCCTGGTGACTTCATTGGGAAGTTCTAAGCCAGGAAGGATTTCTGATGACAGGCAGGCTGTAGAAATCCTGAGAATAGCAATAAAAAGCGCTTCCAATACTATTGTTGGTAAAATCAAGCAGTCTCGTTATCTTAATTAGAATCTTTTTTTAATTGGGCTAGTGGCGTGTA
>DASPKH010000132.1:0-3223 GCA_035628175.1 Patescibacteria group bacterium | reverse complement strand
TGGAATAAGGGTGCAGAAAAAATGTATGGATACACCTTTGATGAGATAGCAGGTAAAACCCCCGTAGAGTTAAGGGGTAAAGAAAGTAGTGAGGAGTTTCAAAAGGCCAAGGAAATACTCATGCAGACGGGTGCTTGGAGTGGTGAAGTATGGCTTAAGCGAAAAAATGGCACATCAATATTAATTCAAAGCAGATGGACTCTGATTAAAGATTCTAATGGAAATCCTACCTCTATTCTTTCCACTAATACGGATATAACAGAAAAAAGGAGTATTGAAAAGCAGCTACTCCGGTCACAAAGGCTTGAAAGCATTGGAACACTTGCAAGCGGGGTCGCCCATGATCTGAATAACCTACTTACTCCAGTTGTACTTGGAATGGAACTCATTAAATTACAGATTAATGATGATCAAGGACGACAGAGGATAAACTCACTGGTTTCGATTGTACAACGTGGATCCAGTCTTATACAGCAGCTACTATCATTTGCAAAAGGCAAAGACGGCCCTCGTGAAGCGATGAATGTGCGGTATATTATTGACGAATCAGTCAAATTCGTTCGCGAGACATTCCCTCGGAATATTGATGTACAAGTAGATATTGCTAAAGATGAATTAATTATCTCAGGTGATTCTACTCAGATAAATCAGGTAATTATGAACCTCTTAATTAATGCGCGCGACGCTATGGAGGTTCATGGGGGACTTCTTACAATTAAGGCATCAAGAATCGTGGCTGATGAACTTCTTCTCAAGCGGTATGTTGATGCAAGTCCGGGTCAGTATATTGCCATTACGGTTCGGGATACAGGTATTGGTATTCCGCCAGAACTCCAGGATAGAGTTTTCGAACCGTTTTTTACTACAAAAGAACAGGGGAAAGGCACTGGTATCGGCCTTACTACAGTATTTTCAATAGTCCGCAACTATAAAGGATTTATTACACTCTATAGCGAAATTGGCAAAGGTACAGCATTTACTGTCTATCTTCCTTATATTGAGCAGGCAGAGTCAGATACTAACTATGTAGTATCACTTCAGAAAAAAAGTGTTAAAAATGAATGTGTACTATTTGTCGACGATGAGGAATTTATCAGGTCAATTGCAGCGGATACACTTGTAAGTTTCGGATACAAAGTTCTCACGGCAGCCAATGGCGAGGAGGCAATGAATGTTTTTCTACAGAACCAGAGCGAGATAGCACTCGTTATTACTGATGTAATGATGCCGGTAAAAGGAGGTCTGGAACTTCTACAAGACCTGCGAAAGCTGGATCCTGCTATTAAAGTTATTGCTGCCAGCGGCCTGATGCATAGCAAAATAGCTTCCGATTTGCAGGCAAGAGGCGTTGCTGCAGTTCTTCAAAAACCATATACAGTTCATGAGCTGCTGGAAACGGTTCAGAATACATTAGCGCTTAAAGAGGCCTGAGAAATTAAGTTCTTAAGTATTCTAGCTCCTAGGCTCTTTAAACACTTCGGCCCAAAAAGTACCGTCTGCACGAGACGCAGAGCGTCAGCAGTGCAAGGTGAATATGCACATTACGGCGAATGTGTACAATTGCTTCTTCCACAGCTTTTAAAACGCCTGGGAAATCTGTTTTCCCAAAACGCGAGTTAAAGCGTTCGAGCGTTTCTAGCTGGTCTCCATTGACGAGATATGCGGAATTATTTGTCATTGCGAGCGTATAGGCGTCGCGCAGCCACATCATGAGCAGTGTGAGCATCAACTCCACACGTATCCGGTCCTTTTCGCCGGTGAAATTTTCTAATTTGTGCAACAGTTCAGAACGATAGCCACGCGGTTTTAAAGCTGTGCGCAGTAGGTCTACTACGTCCTGCCGTAGCTGCCGCATATCTTCATCCAGAAACTCCAGCGCTTTTGAAAAACTGCCCTGTGCGAAATTTGCCACAAGGCGCGCTTCCTCCGACGGAATTCCTTTTAAAGATACCAGCGCCTCAGTCACTTCATCATCAGTCAGCGGATCACAATTGATCTGCTGGCACCGTGACAAGATCGTCTGTAGCAAACCTTCCTTCCGCGAACTCGTCATAATAAGTGTGATATTCGAATTCGGCTCTTCCAGCGTTTTTAAAAAAGCATTGGCGGCCTCAGCAGTCATTTCATCCGCTTCGGAAATAATCACGACGCGCCGCCCGCTTTGAGACGCGCTCATCGTAATGCTCTTTTTTACGTCGCGCACCGCGGCAATGCGGATTTGCGAGGCATTCGGGATCGTGATATTATGATACGGGTCTTCAGCTTTTAAAGCGATCTGCTCCTGTATCGCGCGGATCTGGTCGTCCGACATTTTTAAAAACGGCGAGTCGTCATCCTTCGCCGAACCCGACTTTCCCGCAGGCAGCGAAAAGAGCAGCCGGATATTCGGGTGCTGCAGGCTCTCCGCCTGAATACACGACTTGCACACGCCGCACGCGTCAATGGTCGTTTCGGTTTTTAAAGGCGCTTCGCAGTTCACCGTTTTGGCAAATTCAATCGCGAGCGCATCCTTGCCGATGCCTTCAATGCCCAAAAAGCAATATGCATGAGCAATGCGGTTTTCAAGAATTGCCCGCTGCAAAATGTTTTTTGCGCGCCGCTGGCCGATGATTGTGTTCCAGGACAAGGTTTTTAAAAGGAAAAAGGAAAAATTTTAAAAAATTACAAACCGATTTTAAAATCTAGACTAAATTGAAGAGAGTTAATTTTAAAGGATTCGGAGCTTGTAGCTTTGTTTAAGGCAAAATTATAAAAAAAAGAGGGAGTAAGTATTGACCGATAGGTAAATGGATACGTGGCGAATTGAACTCCAATTTTCGCATTAATAATTAACATTTGAAATCTCGTTTTCTTCGAAAGTTAAAACTTCCCCATTTTGCTCAGTGCGATAACGTGTATCTTCATTGTATAATAATAGATTTTTCGGCTCCAGAATTTCCTTTCGCTTTTCAATTGAGGATGAAAGTGGGAGCGCAGCTCCAAAACCACCACCCAGACAGAATATTGTGCCCAATAAATACCTGAAATATAATAATTCAGTGTTGATAAAAGAAGCTTTAAAGCTTGATGAGCTTTCGGTTTTTAAAGCTGCTGTCTGCCCATCGGGCATTATAATTGACTCTGATTCAGAGAATCTGCTTCTTGCTGTTAAAAGGTTTGAATGATTTTAATACAATGCTTGACTCGGAATCTATAGGATTACCTAAAATATATATTCTGCATT
>DASPKH010000131.1:0-14850 GCA_035628175.1 Patescibacteria group bacterium | reverse complement strand
ACTGGGACACTCCCGATCCATATCACTATATACGCATTGAAAGCCCAAAGGAAAAAGATTATGACCTGCTAATAATTGGAGGTGAAGATCATAAAACAGGTCAGGAGGAGAACCCAGACGACAGATTTACCTGCCTGGAGGAATGGTCACGCGAGCGATTCCCGATGATAGAATCTATTGAATACCGATGGAGCGGCCAGGTAATGGAGGCGGTGGACGGGCTGGCGTTCATTGGAAAAAATCCAATGGACGAGGACAATGTATATATTGCAACGGGTGATTCCGGGCATGGCATGACGCACGGCACAATCGCCGGAATGCTTTTAAAAGACCTTATTCTAAAAAGGAAAAACCCCTGGGTTGAACTGTATGATCCGTCACGTATGGTGCCAATAGCCGTAGCAGGAGAATATGTAAAGGAAAATGCTAATATGGCAGCACAATATGCTGACTGGATTACGCCCGGCGAAGAGGAGTCCACCGAAGCAATACCTGCAGGCGAAGGTGCTATCATACGTCGCGGGCTTTTAAAAATAGCGGTGTATAAGGATGAGAGCGGAAAAGTGCATGAGCGCTCGGCTGTCTGCCCGCATCTCGGCTGTATCGTGTCATGGAATTCTACGGAGAAATCATGGGACTGTCCGTGCCACGGCTCGCGGTTTGACTGCTATGGAACAGTCGTGAACGGGCCATCGAATTCTGACCTTCAGGAAGTTGAAAAATAGTTTTAAAAAAGGGAAATAGTGAAAAAAGTAATCATGAGTTTTTCGCAGGATTGTAAACATATCATTACGGCCATCATGGTTGCCTCTGTTATGCTTACTGCCTGTAATGATAGAAAGCCCGGCGAGATCGTACAGGGGCCTGAGGATCCTGCTGTGGACAGCCTCCAGGCGGACACAACGGCGGGAGCGTCTGTGGAGAAGTTGCCTCCGGTTGATAATCCGGATGACTATCTTGATTCGCTTGTTACATCGCCAGAGGGCTCTACACGTGCCCTAAACGACACACTCAAGGCCGATTTTAAAGGAACGGTCGGTACCATGGACAGGAAACCGACAGGCGCAGAAACGCATATTTTAAAAAGCGTTCGCACAGGTACACATGCGGGATTTGATCGTGTTGTATTTGAGTTCGGTAGCGTCACGATCCCCGGTTATCATGTGGAATATATTGACAAACCTGTGCGCGCATGTGGTTCTGGTCATGTAGTGAAAATGGCGGGTGATGCGTGGCTACAGGTGAAATTCTCCCCTGCACAGGCGCACACCGATGATGGAAAGGCAACTATTGTCAGTCGCGCTTTTACGCTGAAGTATCCGAACGTCATTGACCTGAAAAGCACGTGTGACTATGAAGGGGAAGTAGCCTGGGTGGTCGGCGTGAAGTCGCCAAAGCAGTATCGTGTGCTGGAGCTGTCAAACCCGACGCGAATTGTTGTCGATGTCAAGCAGTAAGTGTCTTTCTACGTTCTTCAGAGCGGAGCAGTTTTAAAAATTGCGCCGCTTTTTTTTTAAGTAAGAATTCCGGGATTTTCGGTTTTAAAAAGTTTTTTCTTAAGGATAAGTTTGCCTCATAACAAGGCTTTTAAAAAAGCTGATACCATTTTAATAAATTTGAGGGAGATGAAATGAAAAACCTTTTTTCACTTTTGGCAATTGTTATATTTATTATTTTGGGAACTGGCTGTTCCGAAGATAATACTACGGGAAATGACAATACTTCGACTGGCAACTCAGTAACAGCAAAAAAGAACGGCGTTGCGTGGAAGGCAGATATCAACGTAACAGCAATAAAAACGACAAACAATCAAATCACGATCAATGCTTCCAGTGGCATGATAAACCGGGAAGTCCTTATTCTAAATATTATGAACGCCGCCTCTGTAGGCGATCATACAATGACCAAGTACGGTACGGGGACGAGCGCGACTTTCAGCCGTGTGAACCCCGATGAAGGATATGCCAGCATTGATGCGAATTCCGGTTCTTTAAAAATTACAAAGCTTACGGATACCCGAATTGAAGGGACATTTAACGTAACAGTAAAGCAGGGTGAGTCTGGGCCGGGCGTGATCAATTTTACGGAAGGAAAATTTGGAGCTGACTTAAAATAAAATTTAAAAGATTACTACTCTTTATAAGCAGGATGGTTGTAAAACCTATCCTGCTTTTTTTTTAAGAAAAGAAAACTAGGGAGTTTCCGTCATTGCGGGATAAATTTTAAAATGTGTAAAGTTTTAAAAGTTTGAAGTAATTTTTTGCAGAAATTCACCAACTTTTTAAAAGCAATGAAAAAAAAACCTCTGAAACCGTATCGCGTGCTGCTGTACTACAAGTACGTGAAAATTGAAAACCCCGAACTGTATACGCAGCGTCATCTGAAATTCTGCCAGTCTGTTGGATTGAAAGGCCGTATTATTATTGCAGCAGAAGGCATCAACGGAACGGTATCCGGCACGCGTGAGCAAACGGAAGCGTATATGCAGATGATGATGATGGATCCGCGGTTTGAGGATATTGTTTTTAAAATTGATGAGGTGGATGACCATGCTTTTAAAAAGATGCATGTCCGCCATAAAAAAGAACTCGTGACGTGGCGCCTCGAAGAAGACGTAAATCCGAATGAACTCACGGGCAAACGTTTAAAACCGGCGGAGTTCCTCGAAGCAATGCAGCAGCCTGATACACTCATCATTGACGCGCGAAATTACTACGAATACGATCTCGGGCATTTCCGCAATGCGATAAAGCCTGACGTGACCTCTTCGCGTGAATTCCCGGATTGGGTACGCCAGAACCTGAGCGAGTACAAAGATAAAAAAATCCTGACATATTGCACCGGGGGCGTTCGCTGTGAGAAATTTACAGGATTCCTTCTTAAGGAAGGTTTTAAAGACGTGGCGCAGCTGGAAGGCGGTATTGTTTCTTATGGTAAAGATGAGGTGGCACAGGGGCAGATGTTTGACGGGAAGTGCTATGTATTTGACGCGCGTATTTCCGTGCCGATCGCAAAGGAAGAAACGATTATTTCGCATTGTAAACACTGTGGAAAAGCAAGCGACAGGTACGTGAATTGCTCAAATCTTGCATGCCACTTCCAATATTTCTGCTGCGAAGAGTGTGAAGAGAAAACGCTCAGGACATGCTCAGTGGAATGCGCGCATTCGCAGTATCACGAGTATCAAGCTCACGATCTTACAAGTGTTATTGAATTTCTGGAGAAAGCACATTCAACAGGAAAAGCTGTAGCAGAGTAGGTGAATGCCTGAATGGAACTAAGTCTAAGAAAATAATGGTTATAGAGTAAAAGTCAGCAAACGCGCTGAAGTTTTAAAACAAAATATGGTTTTAAAACTATTTCCTTTAAAAAATAATTTATTATTTTCCAGACTGGAGGATGAGATGAGTATCATTTGGGCACTAATCATTGGTCTTGTTGCAGGTGCTATTGCGAAATTAATCATGCCAGGTAAAGATCCGGGCGGTATCATCGTTACAATGCTTCTTGGCGTTGCAGGTTCATTCTTAGGAACATTCCTTGCTTCAATGATCGGTTGGGGGGATGGCGGTGAAGCCGGGCACCTGATCGCAGGTATTATCGGCGCAATCATTATCCTTGCTATCTACCGCATGGTGGCTCGACGGAATAATACGCCGGTGGCATAATCTCAATCGTAAAAGCTTTTAAAAAATCCCGCTTGTGTGAACACTTTGTTTACAGGCGGGATTTTTGTATTTTTAAAAAGATTTGGCACTATAATTTTGAAAATACACCACGGACCACACTATGTACCGCAAACTTGACGACTTTTATACTGACTGGAAATTTGAGAGTGAAGCAACACTGAAGGTTTTAAAAAACCTCAGTGATGACGCGCTTAATCATGCTGTAACGGAAGAAGGCCGTACTGTCGGCGACATCGCCTGGCACCTCGTGCTCACACTTGGCGAAATGCCAAAACGCGCAGGCCTGCCGATTGACGCACCGGAAGAAAGCTCGGAAATACCACTCGCACAGGAGATCTCCGAAACGTACGCGCTTGCATCAGTGTCATTGGAGAGCGAATTAAAGAAAAACTGGAAAGATGAAAACCTTTCAGAAAAAGTGAATATGTATGGCGAGGAATGGCCGAAAGGCACAGTGCTTTCTACGCTCATCATGCACCAGGCGCATCATCGCGGACAGCTAACTATTCTTATGCGCCAGGCAGGGCTTCGTGTGCCGGGAGTGTATGGCCCGTCGCGCGAAGAATGGGAGCTGATGGGACTTCCGCCGATGAAGTAAGTCTTAAAAAGTTTTTTATTGCCTTATGAAAGCTATTTAAAAGAAAAGAGAGACGGGAATATTCCTGCCTCTCTTTTTCATTTTTAAAAGGAATTACACAACAAAATATTTCTGCACGGTAGCTACAACTGCTTCTGGTGTCAATGGTTCGTCGAAAGATTCGCTCGGGGCCGTGCCGCCGATAGAGAAATTGCCATTCGTAGCATCTTCGCCGCCGTACACTTCCGGCGCACCGCCGTTCGCTTCAGCGCCAACAATCCAGCCGCGTAATCCGCGCAGACGGCGGATCATCGCCGCATGGCGCGCTTCTACCGAGTGGATCTGAAGCGCCACAGTCAGTGTAGCTTTATCATTGATCAGCTCTGCCGCGCGGCCTTTATATGCACGAACTCCGGTATCTTCAAGCGATTGAGCCACGGCCTTAAAAAGGTCATAGTTTTTAAAGACATCTGTAAAAACTTTATCAAACTTAATCTCGCCACCGAGGTTTAATGCAGTTGCATTAAAGCCCTGCAACAGCGCAACATGTGCCGCTTCATGTTTTAAAATCTGTGTGAAAACCGGTAAGTCATTTCCAACATTAAGTGTCCCAGCATTGTTTGCGCTTACTGCTTTCTGGTAAAAATCACGCTCCAAAATTTCAAGTGTTAAAGCATAATTCAAAACGTCAATGACAGCTTGCGGTGAGCGTTTAACTGAACCATAGGCTTTTGTAGTTGTTGCCGCAAGGAGCGCCGGCAGCGAACCCATCGCTGCTACTGCTAGGCCAAGTTTGCCCATTGCTGCCAGTGAATTACGCCGCGATGTAAGCTGCTCTACGATCTCTGGCTCGATATTATCGAGTAAAGGTTTGGTCATATCCATAATATATTTCTCCTGATTTTGCTCGTTTTTAAAGTTATTTAATGTTATTGGCAGTCAGCTTTACATTTAGGTAATTATTTGCTATTGCCAGAACGGCACTTGGTTCACGTACTACATCAAGGCCCTGGGATACAGTTACCACATCATCTCCCGCAAAGCTGCCCGCTGCATTAGAGCGCGGAACCATAAGATCACGGATAATTGCTGCGTGGCGCGCTTCCACAGAAACAATTTTTCCTGCTGCAAGGAGCAAATTCGGATCACTTAAATATTTTCCTGCGCCATTATATGCGCTTACACCCAAATCTTCAAATGCCATTGCGGTGTTGAGAATGCTTTGGCGATTATTGAAATTGATGCTGGAGAAATTTACCTGGGCAGCCGTCAGCGTCTTTGCGTTCGTCGTGCCTAATGCTTTTAAAAAAAACTCACGGTGAATTACTTCATGGTTTTTAATATCGGTAAAAAGCGCCATTTCTTCGGTTGACAGGCCAGTGGCGGTTCCTGTTGCAACGACTTTTTCGTAAAATGCAGCTTCAAGCTGCTCGAGTGCGTATGCGTAATTGAGGACTCCTGTGTTGCCGCTTCCGAGATCAATCGTATTGGCCGGAGTAACTACATTGTTATCGTCATCCTCACAACCTGCTACTGTCATTGCCGCGATTGCTGCTGCACCAAATCCGGCAACTTTAAAAAAAGAACGTCGGTTAAGACCGCGATCTTCGCCGGGTAGAATAATGTTAGCCATGTGCTACCTTTAAAAAAATAATTATAGAAAAGGAAATATTTACCTTCAAAGGTAGCTACGAGGAAAGTTTAGAAACGGTTTTTAAAAATGCCGGAAACCCAAAATAATAGCCCTTTTCCTTTTAGAAACGATCCATTAATCTGAAATTGGTACTTTGGGAATTAAAGAGGAAGGAATTAAAAAATGAAGTTATACAAATTGTCCGGCTACAAAGCCCGAAGCCCACGCCCACTGGAAATTATAGCCCCCAAGCCAGCCAGTCACATCTACTACCTCGCCCACGAAGTACAAGCCTGATACCTTTTTTGCTTCCATCGTTTTCGATGAAAGTTCATTGGTATCCACGCCGCCGACGGTCACTTCCGCTTTTGCGTAGCCTTCGGTGCCATTTGGTAGGATTTTCCACGATGTTAGTTCTTCCGTGATTTTTAAAAGTTCTTTTGGCGAATACTGCACCATTGGTTTTGACTTTGTAAATTCTTCGCACCAGACCTGCACAAACCGCTTGGGAAAATGTTGCTGTAAGATTGTTGAAAGTTCAGCGCGGCTACGCGAATGCTCTTTTAAAAACTGCTCAACGTCGATATTGGGCATTAGGTTAATTTCAATGGGCGAATTCCTATCCGAAACCCAATATGACGAAATCTGCAAAATGGCGGGACCGCTCAAACCACGGTGCGTAAAAAGGATATTTTCACGAAAGGACATGTTCTTAAAAGACACAATTGCGTCGGCAGAAATGCCACTTAGGGTGCCAAATTTCTTTGCGTAATTCTCATGAAACGTCAGTGGTACAAGTGCGGGAAGCGTTTCCTTGATTTTTAAACCGGCCTGCCGCGCAATCTGAAAACCAAAATCTGTTGCCCCCATTTTCGGAATGGAAAGCCCGCCACACGCCACGACAAGCGACGAGCTTTTAAAAACTCCATGCGACGTTTGTACTTCAAATTCTTCTCCGTTTTTAAAAACTTTATGCGCTGCACAATTCAGCAAGATTTCCACACCTGCATCGCGGCATTCATGCTCTAGCATGGCAATAATTTCCTTCGAGCTCCTGTCGCAAAAAAGCTGCCCAAGTGTCTTTTCGTGGTAGGGAATTCCGTGCTTTTCGACAAGTTTTATAAAGTCATCCGGCGTATACCGCGCCAAAGCTGACTTCATAAAATGTTCATTATGCGAAATGTAATTGCGGTAGGTCGCGCCCGTATTCGTGAAGTTGCAACGCCCGCCACCCGAAATGCGGATTTTTTTACCGACAGCTTCAGCGTGCTCGATAATAAGCACGGATCGGCCGCGTTTACCCGCTTCGATAGCACACATGAGGCCTGCCGCGCCTGCACCAATGATGATAACGTCTTTAAAAATCATGCTGCAAACTTATTAAAATCATGACATTATTGCGTCATTCCTTGCCTGCTTTTTTAAAAATGCCTAATTTTGCACAACAAAATTCACCACCATTCTGAGATCATGCTGCAAACAACTTTTGGGACAGAAGTAATTGATGCGCTTAATGAACGCGCGTGGGAGCTTCGTTCCGGCGAAATTGCCGAGCCGCTTGCGCTAAGCCATG
Source organism: Patescibacteria group bacterium (assembly GCA_035628175.1). Taxonomy (GTDB): domain Bacteria; phylum Bacteroidota; class Ignavibacteria; order Kapaibacteriales; family DASPKH01; genus DASPKH01. The sequence goes on along the minus strand of DASPKH010000131.1, from coordinate 7,378 downwards.
AAGCGCTGGATTTGTCACAGCAGACCATGTACGAGAAGGGTATCGCCTGTAGCCAGCGCAATCTCGGTTATTTTTATTCGCGCCTGTGTGATTTTGATGCTGCTCTTAACGCTCTGCTGGAAGGTTCTAAGATAGCTGAATCCCTAGGCGACGATGCGCTGCTTTCTAGCATTTATAATAACCTTGGCATTCTCTACATGAATCAGGGAAAATATCCGGAATCGCTGGAGATTTTTAAAAAGAACCTTACGGTAATCGAAAGAACCGGGAATCCCGCCGCGAAAGCGCTAACGCTTAATAACATTGGTAATATTTACTGGGCGCTCGAAAACTTTGCGGAAATGCTGAACGCGTACTTTGCTGCGCTGAAGGCATATGAAACTCTCAACGAAGAGTCTGGGATGGCGACGATATATAATAATATCGGAAATATGTATAAGATACTGCAGGACTATGGAAAAGCGCGCGAAAATTACTACAAAAGCTTCCAGCTGCAAGAGCGCTACGGTAACCTGATCGGTATGGCCGTTGCGCAGACAAATCTCGCCATGCTGCATCTTATCGAAAATGATTTTTCCGCAGCCAAAACAGCATATCTCGAGGCTCTTGCTACGCAGCAGCTCCTAGCCGATGACCAGCAGAAAGCGCGTATTTATGTTGGGCTTGGCAAGTCATGTAAAGGACTCGACTGTTACGATGAAGCACTTCGGCATTTTCATCGCGCTCTTGATATTTCCATGGAAATACAGGCGCGAGAACTGCAGGTAATCTCGCTCCTTGAACTGGGAACAGCCTACTTTGAAATGGAAGATTTTGATAATGCGGAACATTTCCTGAATGAAGTCGTGCTGCACTTTACAGATCAGAGGCCGGAGAGCTACCTCGCGTATAAAACACTTTCAGAAATTTGCGCGCTTCGCGGAGATTTTAAAAATGCGTGGCAGCATCATAAATCCTACCATGACGGCTATGAAACCCATAAAAATGAAGAGGCCGAGGAGCGTTTTAAAAAGCTTTTTATGAGCTTTGAGGTGGAAAAAGCGCAGCGTGAAAAGGAGCTTTATCGCCGGAAAAGTGAGGAGCTGGCAGATGCACTTATGGAGCTGAAGGTCGTGTATGCGGATTTTAAAAAGCTGAGCGATGTGCGCAATGAAATGCTCGGCATTGTGGCGCACGACCTGCAAAACCCGCTTTCAGGCATTATGCTGTGGGCAGAATTGCTTGAACAGCAGCTTCACAGCGGAGACACCGAACATAAAATTGTCCATAACATCTTAAAGTCCTCGCGCCATATGTCGGCGATCATTCGCGAGCTTTTGGACACAGGGTTGGAGGAAGCTGAATCCGCGGCGCGAAACGTGGTTGTTCTAGACGCTGTCACAGTAGCGCGTGATGTTGCCGAGGAACAGCAAAAACCGGCGGCTTTTAAAAATATTACAATACATCATTTGCTCCCGGATAACCTGTTTGTGAAAACAGACCCGATCAGCTTACGACGTGTTATTGAAAATCTACTGTCCAATGCCGTGAAATTTTCGCCACAATCTTCCAACGTCTTTTTAAAACTTTATAAAAGCGGTAATGAGCTTCACATGATCGTCGAAGATGAGGGGCCGGGAATCTCTGCTGAGGATAGTCGGAAACTTTTTAAAAAATTCTCACGCCTTTCAGCACGGCCCACCGGCGGCGAATACTCCACGGGTCTTGGACTGTATGTTGTAAAGCTTCTTGTCGGGAAAATGGACGGTACCATTCACTGCGAAAGCGAGCTCGGCAAAGGCGCCCGTTTTATCGTTACCATCCCCATTGGCGATCTTTAAAACATACCAATCTGCTCGCCAGGTCGCTGAAATGCGTCAGTCGAGAGATGAATATTTGTTTTATTCAATCCATATTTTCTGCACGACATTTTAAATATCTGACGGATCATTTCCGCGTGAGCTCCTTCGCCGACCATTCTTTTCCCAAATTCCGTTCTGTTTAATTTCCCGTCGCGCATTTCTTCCAGCCGGTGCGCAATTTTTTCCGCGCGTCCAGGCTCCTCGCGTGTTAGCCAATTAAGAAAAATGGGTTTGACTGCCAGTGGTAGCCGCACAATAACATAATACGCATTGCGCGCTCCGGCCTCCGCGACACGTTTTAAAAGCTCAGGAATTTCATTGTCCGTCAGCCCCGGAATGAGCGGCGCCATCATCACGCCAACAGGAACACCTGCCGCCGAAAGTTTTTCAATTGCTTTTAAACGCAGTTCGGGCGTAGACGTGCGCGGCTCCATCCTGCGTGCAAGGTCGCGGTCGAGCGTAGTAATAGAAATAAAAACCGACGCGAGATTTTCCTTCGCCATTTCAGCGAGAATGTCGATATCGCGCAGCACAAGTGCGTTTTTCGTGATAATGCTTATGGGATTTTTAAACTGGTGCATCACTTTTAAAATCTCCCGTGACAGCCCGAATGTCCTTTCGCACGGCTGATATGGATCTGTCACACCGCTCATGGAAACAATCGTCGGTTGCCAGGATTTTTTCAGCATTTCCGCACGCGCGAGCTCGGCAATATCATGCTTTACCATGATTTTTGTTTCAAAATCCAGCCCGGCATTAAAGCCCAGATATTCATGTGTCGGGCGTGCGTAGCAATACGTACAACCGTGTTCGCAGCCACGATATGAATTTATCGAGTGTGTAAATGGAATGTCGGGCGAAGTATTCGTTGCAAAAGCTGTGCGCGATGTGTCTTTTAAAAACTGCGTTTGCGGATCCGGCTCCTCGGTAAAACTCTCCCAGCCATCATCAAATTTTTCGCGCGTTGTCGTAATAAAGCGGTTGCCCGTGTCGAGTGTCGTGCCGCGTTTGCTCATGTTGTATGTTTTTGTAAATTGGTGTTCTTTTTAAAAATAATGACGTTTTAAAACGATTTCCATGTTCCAGAATCTTCTCATAATTGAACTCGCCTCGGTGCTTGCCGGACCAAGTGTTGGTATGTTTTTCGCTGAACTTGGCGCGCGGGTTTTAAAAATAGAAAATCCTTCTACCAAAGGGGATGTGACACGTTCATGGAAGCTTGCGTCAGAGCCAGCGGAGACTGATATTTCCAGTTATTTTTCTTCGGTAAACTGGGGAAAGGAATCAGTTGCGTTGGATTTAGAAAATAAATGTGATTATGCAATTCTTTTAAAAATGATCGCGCAAGCGGATATTATTATCGCGAGTTACAAGCCCGGCGACGCAGAAAAGTTGCACGTGGATTACAACACTTTAAAAAAAATTAACCCAAAAATAATCTACGGTCATATTACGGGTTACGGTGCAGAACTGCGCGTCGGCTATGATGCAATTATCCAGGCTGAAGCTGGATTTACTTTTTTAAATGGTGAAGAAAAGGCGACAAAAATGCCCGTGGCGCTGATGGACGTCCTTGCAGCGCACCAGCTAAAGGAAGGTTTGCTTGTAGCGCTTTTAAAAAAAATAGCAACAGGCGAGGGAAGCTATGTCGGTGTATCTCTTATTCAATCGGGTATAGCATCGCTTGTGAACCAGGCGGCAAACTGGCTTGTTGGTAAGGAAATTCCGCAGCGCATTGGAAGCGAACATCCGAATATTGTGCCATATGGAACAATTTTTAAAACTTCTGATGATAAGGAAATTGTTCTTGCAGTCGGGAGCGATGCGCAGTTTTCAAAATTGTGTGGGGTTTTAAAAATTGAGCAGAATGAGCGCTTTAAAACGAATAGCAAGCGGGTGAAACTGCGAAGCGAGGTAAATGAGCTTTTAAAAAGTGCTTGTAAAAACTTCACACGTGAAGAACTTTTAAAGGAACTGCATGCCAAGAATATTCCCGCGGGTGCGATCCATACCATGCAGGAAGTTTTTGAGATGCCACAGGCAAAGGAAATGCTTGTAGAAAATAGTTTTTTAAAAGGTGTGCGCAGTATAGCCTTTAAAAGTAGTATTTTTGAAAAAGAAGTTTTAAAAAGGCCTCCGCATTTTGATGAACACGGCGCGGAGATTCGTGCTGAATTTGATTCAAATAATAAAGATAGATGATAGAAGAATTTAAACACACTGAAAAGCATACGTCGCATGTACCGAGTCTTGACTCGTATGAACGACGTATTGCTGAAATTAAAAAATACGCTGAAGAGCTTGTGAGCGACCTTACTGACGCGCAGTTCAACAAAAAGCCCGCAAACGGCGGATGGTCTGTCGGCGAATGCTTTGAGCACATGAATATTCTCGGTAAGGAATACATTGCACCACTAAAAAAGGCGATTGATACTGCACGCAAAAAAGGGTGGAAACCAAAGCAAAAGTACAAATACAGCTTTTTCGGGCGCGCATTTATCCGCAGCATGGAGCCGCCGTACAAGATGAAGCTCAAAACCACCAAAGCAATGCAGACGCAGGACAAGAATCTTTCAAAGGAAAAAGTTTTAAAAGATTTTTATGCGCTTCAGGAGGAGCTTTTGCGTCTGATGCGTGAGGCACAGGATGTGGACTTGCAGCGCGCCAAGGCTCCATCGCAGATCCTGCCGGTGATCAGGTTTTCTGTTGGCGAGTGGCTGGCTGTAACAGCGGTGCATGAGCGGAGGCATTTATGGCAGGCAGCACAGGTAAAGAAAAGTTTTAAAAAGCGTGACTAATCTGCACCTTATAGCAGCATTCTTTAGACAACATATTTTTAAAAGCAGACGAAAAAATTCTATAATAGTCTGCTTATATCAGAGTAAATTACGTACTTTTGTTGCTCATTTTTCATATCTCAATCAGCAATTAAATTTTCGGAGATTACATGCCTAACGAAGGCCTTTGGTTTGTAGGTTTTAATATTTTTGTTCTTATTATGCTAGCGCTCGACCTGGGTGTGTTTAACCGCAAGCAGCACACAATAGGTGTAAAGGAAGCGCTGCTCTGGAGCGTATTCTGGATCACTCTTGCGCTAATCTTCAACGGGATGATCTGGCACTGGTTCGGCACCCAGAAAGCACTTGAATTTTTAACAGGCTATCTTATTGAAAAATCACTTAGTGTTGATAATCTCTTCGTTTTTCTTCTTGTTTTTTCCTATTTCCGCGTTCCCGCGCAGTATCAGCATAAAATTCTCTTTTGGGGAATTATCGGTGCGCTTGTGATGCGTGGCGTGCTGATTTTCGTTGGTGCAGCGCTTATTGAACAATTCCACTGGATCCTTTATATTTTCGGCGCATTTCTCGTGTACAGTGGATACAAAATGGCGTTTCACCACGACGACGAAATGGATCTGGCGGATAATGCAGCTATCAGGATTTTAAAAAAGTTCATCCCAATCACGCACGAGTATCACGAGAGTAATTTTACAACGAAGATCAGCGGCAAGACCTTCGCAACACCGATGCTGGCTGTGCTGATGGTGATCGAAACAAGCGACCTGATATTCGCCGTGGATTCCATTCCAGCAATCTTTGCCGTGAGCCGCGATCCGTTTATCGTGTACACATCAAATGTTTTTGCAATTCTTGGGCTACGCTCTTTGTACTTTGCGCTGGCGGGCGTAATGGATGTTTTCCATTATTTAAAATATGGCCTGGCGCTTGTGCTATCGTTTATTGGCATAAAAATGCTCATTATGGACACACCTTTTAAAATACCAACGGGCATTGCGCTTCTTGTCGTGGTAGCAATTCTCGCTATCTCGGTCATTGCTTCGCTCATCTGGAAAAAGGAGCACGACAAGGATCCTGATGAAGGGTCGAAAGCGTAAATAATTAAAAAATAAACCTTTTAAAAAACTATACGTCTGAAAGGCAGAAACAAAATTACTTTTAAAAAGACATGGTGTAGCGGTGAAAACATCTTTTAAAATATGGGCAATACTTGCGGTGCTGATTATTGCTGTGGGTGTAGGTGCGTGCAATAGCCTTGGGCTGAATACTAATAACGGTATTTCAAATCTGCAGGAAACCTCGAAACCGCGCTACACCCGTGAGAATCTCCAGATCACCATCGAGCGGACGGCGTGCTTTGGGGCATGCCCAACGTATGTTTTCACGATCTATGGCGACGGGAAAGCCATATGGGAAGGTTTTAAAAATGTGAAGGCTGAGCGCACTGATAGCGCCATAATCTCGCAAGTTGAGATTCAGCGTCTTATTGATGTTTTTGAGGCAAAAAAGTTCTATGATCTGAATGATAGATATCATTCAGACATGGTAACAGATCTGCCTTCGACTACTATCACTTTTTTCAAAGAGGGCCGGCGTAAAAAGGTCTATAGCTACTTTGGTGCACCAAAAGAATTTTCCGAAGTTGCCTTGGCGGTAGATCAGATAGCAGTTGAGAAGGGCTGGCTGGAACGCTGATGAGATAATTTTTGTGCAAAATTTGTATACATATCTTTTAAAAACCGGACCCAATGCCGGTTTTTTGCTTTTTGGCATAACGCTTCTCGGCACCATGCTGCGCTTCTGGGCGCTTGATGCGGAAAGCTACTGGCTGGATGAAACAGCCTCAGCGATCTGGGCTTCCGGCACCATTGCGCAAACCGTTACCTATGCAGCTTCTGATGTACATCCGCCTTTATACTTTGTTCTGCTAGGATTTTGGGGTGATCTTTTTGGGCGTGGTGACTTTGCACTTCGGGGATTTTCTGCTGTAGTGGGGATAATGTGCATTCCAGGGCTTTTCCTGACAGCGCGCGAACTTTTTAAAAAGGATTCCATCGCTCTTGCATCTACTCTGCTTTTGGCTGTTTCCCCGTTTCATCTCCAGTTTTCACAGGAGGCCCGCAGCTACACAATGATGTGTTTCGGCGCTATTCTCTGCACGTTCTTCTTTTTCCGGCTTTTACAAAACCCTTTTTTTAAAAATACATTTTTCTATTTAATCGCTGCGCTAGTACTGCTGTATACGCATCTTTTTGGCTCACTTTTTATCGCCACGCACGCTGTTTTTTTTCTCTTTTTTAAAAGGAAATGTGCGCTTTCTTTACAAAAATGGTCTGTAATTCTGATAGCGCTTTTCATTGCATTCCTGCCTTGGAGCTTTGTCATCCGGCGGCAAATGGAAGCACATAAGCAATTTTGGATATCGTCGCTCAGCCTTACGTCCATTCCACAGCTTTTACTGAATTTTTCGGGTTCCCTCACTGTTTGGGGAGCAATAGCACTTGTGCTTTTCTCTGTAGTGATATTCCATGCGCTGTGGCAGAAACGCAATTCTTTTAAAAGCGATTTTGCTTTTTCGCTTCTTGTGCTGTGGTTTGTTATTCCCGTCATTATTGCAATTGCTACTTCCGTTTTGCTTCAACCCGTCTTTATGCCACGCTTTCTTATCGGAACATTGCCTGCATTTCTGCTGCTTGCTACTGTGGGAATAGACCTTTTACAAAAGCGATTTTTAAAAAT
>DASPKH010000130.1:0-4438 GCA_035628175.1 Patescibacteria group bacterium | reverse complement strand
GAGGCACAATCATAACTGAATAAAAACCAGCTCTACTTACCAGATCGAAATACTGATCATCGCGCGCAGATGCACGCAGCATTTCTTCCGTTACCCGTGGATAAAGCTCAGATTTACCAGTTCGCAGTACCCGCGCTGTTCCGGTTTCTGCGTGAAGGTCTGGTGGATATTTTTTTCGGAGTTCAAGCCCATAATTTAATCTTTCAGGGTCTTTATGAGCTGCAATAAGCAGGTCTAATGTCCCGCTTTCGCTTACTACTTCTACTGTAAACCAGTCAGCAAGACGCGGTACGATAAGGTGAGAAATTTCTTCATACGCGACTGAATAATCCAGCGTGGTAGCAAGCTGTTCACTCGCTTTATTGAGGAAATAAAGCATTTCCTCGCGATTTTTCTGTTCAGCAATATTAATTTTTAAAGACTCTTCCGATTCTTTCATTTCAATTGCCATACCAGCCAGACCTGTAATAATCTCCATGAGGTCGAGTTCCTCGATCGTCGGATTTCTAGCTTCGGTATGGTATACAGTAAAGGTGCCTATAGCATTGCCACTAGAGTGAATCGGATGTGTCCAGCAGGAATGAAAATTATTTTCCCGAATATTATCATTAACCAAACTATAGAAGGGATCATTTACGATATCAGGATTCAGTACCTTGTCTTTAAAAAATTTTTCAATCCCTTTTGGTGCAGCGTCTCCTGAAACAGGAATACCATCCTGCATCGTTTTAAAAAAATTATCCGGAATATTAGGTGCGACCACTTTAAAGAGCAGATTTGTACCGGGGCGTATCAGAAATACGGCTCCATGTAGGCCAGGACTGAGTTCTTCAGCAGTTATAACAAGGGAGGTAAGTATCTCCTCAAGGGAATCCCCGGCAAGGAGATGCTTGCGAAGCCGCTGTTGGCCCTTTTTTAAAATATCGATGGTACTTCGTTGCCTTGATTCTGTAGTGGACATGGGTTGCGTAGCGATTTATCGTTATATCCCGGTTTTACTTTTGAGAAACGCAGAAGTTAAATGCTTAGTTCAGAGTTTTATCCTGTAGAATTCAGCGTATTGTTTTTAAAACTACATCTTCGATACTAATTTCCCAATCTCTTCCCATGATTCCGCCGTGAAGTCAGCCTGCGTGCTTTCCTCAGCGTGAATATTCATTGGTGACTCCTTATCTCCTTTAAACAATATTGCCTTCATTCCCAAACTTTTTGCACCCAAAATATCTGTTTTTTCAATGTCACCTATATGAAGGGCATTTTCCGGCTCGCAATCCAGTTCTTGAAGTACCTTTATATACGCGAATTCATGTGGCTTTGCAACGCCCGTCTCATCGCTAAAGCTATATGCCGAAAAATATTTTGCAATTCCTTCAGATTCCATCAATTCTTTTAAAATACTTCCTGGTGAAAAAGCTGTATCAGAAATCAGTGCAAGCTTATACTTCTGCGACAACGTTTTTAAAGCTTCAGCAACACCCGGCATCAGCTCCGGCGGATAATCCAGAATTCCTTCCGCGAACGCCTTTTCGAGCAGCCGCGCCGTGTCATCATTTTCCACCAACTGCAGGTGCGCCCAAAAGTGCTGCACGAGTTCCTTCGTCGTCGGTGTACGCTGATTATTCAGCCACTCCTCATTAAAAAAATTCCACGCCTCATGAAACCCATCTTTTAAAACTTCCTTTGGCAATTCATGGCCAAGTTTTGCGATTTCTTCAGCGACAATCCGTTCGCGTTCATATGTGCGTTCTTCGCCGTTGGCGGAATTGAACAGTGTATTCCAGAAATCAATTGTAATAACTTTTAAAGACATTTTTGAAACGTAAAAAGGTAAAAATAAGAAAAGTGAAAATTTTGAGAAAGTCTTTAAAAAACTAGTTATTCGCCTGCTTCAAATTCTGCTTAATAATAAACGCACTCGGACACAATGTGTTAACAATACATTTCTCACAAAGCGGCATTCTCGCTTTACAAATCGCCCGCCCGTGCGTAATCAGCAGATGCGTCAATTCTACCCAACGCGGCTCCGGCGTAATCTCCATCATCGCATATTCTATCTTCACCGCATCGTCCGTTTCCACAAAGCCCAGACGATTCGTCAAACGTGTAACATGCGTATCTACGACAACTGCCTGCTTTTTAAAAATATGGCTTAAAATCACATTGGCAGTTTTGCGTCCGACGCCGGCAAGTGTGGTCAAATCTTCAATGTTATCCGGCACTTCGCCATTATATACTTCCACAATGCGGCGGCAGCATTCCTGGATATTTTTGGCTTTATTGCGATAAAATCCAGTAGGACGGATGTCCATTTCAAGCTCTTCGCGCGGCACCCGCACGAAATCTTCAGCCGAGCGGTACTTTTTAAAAAGCTCGCGCGTCACCATGTCGACGCGCTCATCTGTACACTGCGCCGACAGAATTACCGCTATCAAAAGTTCCAGCGTTGTCGTATATTGCAGTCCTACGTTCGTTACCGGATATTTCTGGCGCAGCAAATCAAGGATTTCCACGACGCGGGCGGCTTTTTGCTTTTTGGATTCGCGCTTTTTTAAAGCCATTTTTTTTTAAAATTTTTAACAACAAACGACAAAAATACGCGAAAATCTTTTCATGTGCCGAACGTTTTTAAAACAACGCGCACCGCGTACGAACAGCTTTTACCACTATGGATAAACTTGAATTCTGGACGATTTGTTCGGCCAACGGGATTTTTATTGAAAAAGAACAGGTCGAGATGTTCGAACGGCTCCACGACGAGCTTGTGTACTGGAACGAACGCATCAATCTTATTTCGCGCAAGGACGTGGAAAATATCTGGGAACGGCATTTCCTGCATTCACTCGCGATTTTAAAATATTATGAACCGCCCAAAAAAGCGCGCTGCATAGACATCGGCACTGGCGGCGGTTTTCCCGGCATTCCTTTAAAAATCGCGCGCCAGGATTTGCACATGCTGTTGGTGGATTCCATTGCGAAAAAAATCAAAATGGCGGGAATGTTCGCCCAGCACACCGCTCTCCGCGACATTTCAGCACGAACAGCCAGAACAGAAGAATTAGTAAAAGAGCCGGGTTTTAAAAAGTCATTCGATGTTGTTTTTGCGCGGGCTGTAGCGCCGCTGGTGGAATTGCTCGACTGGACAAAAGACCTTCGCAAGCCAACCGCGCCGCTTGTAACGCTGAAAGGCGGAGATTTGGCCGAAGAAATCGCCGCAGCAAAAGATGTTTTTAAAAACATGACGGTGGAAGAAATCAATATTTCCATGCGTGGTGCGCCTTGGTTTGAGCAGGAAGGCAAGAAGCTGCTGATTTGCCGGTTTTAAAAATTATGCAAGAAATCGAAATACAAAAAGTAACTCTCGACGACATCGGCCGTTTGCAAAATACTGGCAGGCAAACTTTCGCCGAAACATTTTCAGCTGGAAATACTGAGGAAAATTTAAAGAAATATCTTGAAGAAGGATTTTCTGTTGAAAAGCTGACTGCTGAAATTACCAATCCACATTCAGAATTTTATTTCGCGCTCCTTGATAAAAATGTCATCGGATATTTAAAGCTGAATTTTGGGCAATCGCAAACTGAATTGAAAGATGACAAAGCGCTTGAAATCGAACGGATTTATGTTTTAAAAGAATTTCATGGGAAAAATGTAGGGCAACATCTGTACGAAAAGGCGATTGAGATTGCAAAGCAGAAAAATGCGGATTACGTTTGGCTGGGAGTTTGGGAAGAAAATCCACGGGCAATTAATTTTTATAAGAAAAACGGTTTTGTGGAATTTGACAAGCATATTTTCAAATTGGGCAATGATGAGCAGACCGATATTATGATGAAATTGGTTTTAAAAAAATAGGGTAAGAATTCTTTTAAAAAATGAAAAAAACTCTCTTCATATTCCTCATTTCACTTTTCGCTTTTAAAAGCGTAGAAGCGCAGCAGGCGGGCGCTCCGGCAGGAAGCAAAAGCGCCATAAAACTCGCGCGCGTGAAGTATTCCGGTGGTGGCGACTGGTATAATGACCCGTCGGGCGAGGTAAACCTTTTAAAATATATCCGCCAGAATACGAACATCGCGGTGGACCCGGTATATGAATATGTGGATTTGAATTCGGATAATATTTTTCTCTACCCGATACTTTTTCTCACCGGCCACGGAACAGTGAATTTTTCTGATGGGGAAGTGCGCCGCCTGCGTGCGTACTTGGAGAATGGCGGGTTTCTGTATATTGACGATGATTACGGGCTCGACCAGTCTATTCGCCGCGAGATGAAAAAGGTGTTCCCGCAGCAGCAATTTGTGGAATTGCCCTTTAATCACGGGATTTACAATGCGCATTTTAAATTCCCGAACGGTTTGCCGAAAATCCATGAGCATGACAACAAGCCGCCACAGGGTTTCGGGCTTTTTGCTGGTGAGCGTTTATGCGTTTTTTATACGTA
>DASPKH010000129.1:0-7074 GCA_035628175.1 Patescibacteria group bacterium | reverse complement strand
AGATTGCCACGTCGGAAGACCTCCTCGCAATGACGACGCAGAAAAAAGTTTTAAAAAACTCATTACCTATTACGCATAACCTATTACCAATTCCGCCGCTTTCACGCCACTTTGCGCTGCGCCTTCAAGCGTTGCGGGAAGTTGCGTTGCAGTCCAGTCGCCTGCGAGCACGAAGTTACTTAAAGGCGTTTCGGCTTTGATACGCTTTGGCTCGAAGTGCGGCGTAGCAAGGAAGGTTGCGGCTTTTTCCTTGATGACTTTCCATTCCAGTAGTTTGGCGTCGCGGGCGGCGGGAAATGCGGCCTGCAATTCGCCAAAACACTGGAGCGCAACCTGCTCAGGTGCGGTATCAACAAGCGAATTTCCGGCACTGACAGTGAGCGAAACGTGGCCGGGATACTTTTTTAAAAGATCGGGCGCGGCGTCGGTGAAGGCGCGGCGGTTAAAAACCCACTGCGTTGTGGTGCCGAGCATCGCGGCGAAATCTTCCCCCATGATTTCGCGGTCAAGCCAGAGATAGAGCGACACGATGGGCGAAAATTCGTATTCACCGAGCGTTGCGGAAATGGTTTTAAAAGATTCATGCGCGGCGATCTCCGGCGGGAGAATCCGCAGTAAGGCACGTGGCGGAATGGCGGAAATCACGGCGTCGCACGCAAATTCCTCGCCGTTTGACAGCTTCAGTCCGACGGCACACTCGTTTTTAAAAAGGATTTGGTGGATGGGTTCGCTCATGTGGACTTTGCCGCCGTTTGCTTGGAGCCAGCTTTTAAAAGGTGCGAGGAGTTCGGAAAGCCCAACCTTGGGAATTATTAATTGTGATGCCTCGCGTCCACCAAAAAAGGCCCGTTTTAAAACTTCTGTCAGGAGGACGGATGCGGCCTGGCGCGGGTCAGCGTTGAGCGTGGCGATAATGATGGGTTCCCAGAAGCGCGTTATCATTTCGTCGGTCTGGCCGTGCTTCTTTAAAAAGTCATAGCAAGAGACCTCCTCGCTTTTTAAAAGCCCGAGCTGGAGCTTTGCGGCGAAGCTGAATGCTTTTAAACGTGATGCGAGCGACACGTTTTTTAATAGGAGAATTCCTGCGGCAATGCCCGCTTTTCCGGGAAGGCGCGATGTGTCAAGCATGTCACGCCGGCCATTTGCATCGAGAAAAAGAACTTTTAAAGCGGGCTGGCGCGCGAGGAGATGGTCGGTTTTTAAAAGCGCGAGGACTTTTAAAAACTCGTGGTAGCAGCCCATGAGGACGTGCTGCCCGTTGTCAATGGTTTCGCCGGTGGTGCGCTCACGAAAGCTGCGGGCGCGTCCGCCGATGTGCTGCGTTGCCTCGAAGATGTGGACTTCGGCGCCGCGCTGTGCGAGGTGCATTGCGGCGGAGATTCCGGTGACGCCTGCGCCGATGATGGCGATTTTTTTTGACATTTAGTTTTTAAAACCACTTTTTCATACTTTATAATGCCCAAACTTAGTATTTTTAAAGAAGTTTTAACTCTTTAATGAATTGATGAAAAAGATAATCTTTGTTTTGTTCCTAGTATTTAATTCATGTAATTATGACAATTGCTCCGAAAGAATCGGGCTGGAACTATCATATCATTTATTCACAGGAATTAATGTGGACGGTAAAACCTATTGTGACCTTATAAATGAATCATTTGACGGGAATGAAAAAAGTATTGTTCAACTATCTCTAGTTGATGTATACGACGGCGCAACATATGAACATGGCGAAGTTCTCATCGAATTAATTCACAACATGTCTGAGCGTAAATATACCAGACTGATTGAGAAATTGTCTCTAAGTGATCAAAAGGAAATTTATTACTACTTGCTTGCGGGTTTAGATTTTACAAATAATTCAAACTTTAAACGACAAAAAGTTTGAAAACGCATTTCCATTACTGTTGGAGCAATTTCAGCAAACTTTTTTAAAAGAGAGTTTGCCACGCCGGGAGATCTCCTCGCAATGACGGACGTATTTAAGATTCTTTACTTCTACTTTTAAAAAGTCTAAAGGCTGCAAAGGCAAGTTGCATTAAGGCAAATAATGCAATGAGCCAGATTAGCTTTTCGGCATCATGGTGGCTGGAATTATTTCCGGTTTTAAAAAACGCGAGAACGAAAATTAGAATTATCAGAGCTTCAATTCCTATATAAATCCAAAGTTTTCTTTGCATAATTTTAAAAAGAGAGATTGCCACGTCGGGAGACCTCCTCGCAATGACGGGCTCGAACTTTTGACGTTTCAACTAAAATAACCCAGAATAAACATAACCCAGAATATTACACATACCGACACATAAAGAGCATGTATTAGCTTGATTCTTTTTAAAATTCTCTTGTTATTATTATCATTTGTTTCACTAATCGCCCTGTTTAAAGTTTTAAAAGAAAACCGCCAAATTATGCTATATATTCTTCTATTAAAAAGGCGTGTGTGCATTACGCCAAGATAAAATCTTAGAACAATGATAATTAATAGGATGATTTGGAGCATTTATATGAATTTCTTTTTTAAAAACAGAAAAATACCGTTTTAAAAGCAATTATTTTTAAAAAGATGCGTCGGGATTGCCGCTTTTAAAAATATTTAAAAAAAAGTTTTTGCGTTTTTAAAAAGTTGGCGTATATTTGCACTCTTCTTTAGACGATATATGCGGACGTGGTGAAATGGCAGACACGCCAGACTTAGGATCTGGTGCCGAAAGGTGTGGGAGTTCAAGTCTCCCCGTCCGCACTCTTCTTTTAAAATCCTCTTTTAAAAAGCTAATTCTACACATTGAATCATATATGAAGGGATAGTTTTGGAAACGAAAATTACTGACCTCGAAAATTCTCAACACGAAGTTGAAATCAAACTTACCAGCCAGGATTTAAAACCCCACTACGAAAAAGCATACCAGAAAGCTTCTAAAGATATCGAAATCAAAGGTTTCCGCAAAGGGAAAGTGCCGATGAATATCATCAAGCAGCACTTTGGCCGCCGCATTGAAGCTGATGCCGTCGAGGATATCGCTGATGCTGAATTCCGCCGCGTGGTGCAGGAAAATAATATCCAGATCATCGGCCAGCCGTCGCTTGTGGATATCCAGAAGGATGGGGAAAGCATGGTTTTTAAAATCCGCTATGAAACTCTACCGGACTTTGAGCTTGGCACGTATCGTGGCCTGACGCTTCAGAAGCCTGTGCGCCGTGCAACGGAAGAAGAAATCCAGAAGGAAATTGACAACCTGATGCTGCGCAATGCAGAGCTGAAGCCGGCTGAGCAGATCACGAGCAATATGTTTGTGGCAAAGCTGAAAGTTCGCGAACTGGACGAGGCAACAGGCACCCCGATCCTTGGCGCTGAAACGCGTGATATGGATGTCTTCCTTGATGCTCCGAATACTGACCCGAACTTAAAAGACCTACTATTAAACGCTAAAACCGGCGACACATTCAATTACCGCATGGAAATGCCGGAAGCCGGACATGAAGGCCATAATCACGCGCACCCTGTAAAACAGGTAAGTGTGCAGATCGCTGAAATCCAGGAAGTAATTCCACCGCAATTCACCGATGAAGCTGTTGAAAAATTGACAGAAGGCGCTTTGACAACTACTCAGGAACTTCGCGAAGACGTAGAGCGTAATATTGAGAATTTCTTTGACGAAGAAGCGCGGAAGTCTCTGGAGGACCAGGTGGTAGATCAGGTGGTCGCAGCACATGATTTCTCGGTTCCTGAGGCGATGGTGCAGGAAGTGATGAAAAGCATGACAGAAGATTTTAAAAACCGCAATAAAGACACGCACGGAATTGAGCGCTTAACCGTTAAAGAGATGGAGCCGCAACTTCGCCCGATGGCAGAAAAAATTGCTAAGTGGGAAATGATCCGTCACAAGATCATCGAAGCCGAAGAAATCGAAGTAACGGACGAAGATCTTCAGCCGATCGTCGAATATTACGTGCAGCAGACACAAATGCCGGAAGACCAGATCAAGCCGATTTTAAAAGAAAATCCGCAGGTGATCAATCGCATCCTTTCGGACAAAGTTGTGAATACGCTGATAGATTATGCAATTATCAATGAAGTCGAAGTTGCGCCTCAGCCACAAGCTTAAGTTTTAAAAACTTTTTTGAAATTGAGGTTTTAAAAAGAATGTCACAGTTCACAAATCATTTAGTGCCGATGGTGGTCGAGCAGACCAGCCGCGGCGAACGTTCGTACGATATTTACTCGCGCCTTTTGAAAGAACGGATTATTTTTGTTAATACTCCGGTTGACGACACAATGGCGAGTCTGATTATCGCACAGCTCCTCTTCCTTGAAAGCGAAGATCCCGCAAAAGATATCTATATGTATATCAATTCGCCGGGCGGCAGTGTTTCTGCAGGCCTTGCAATTTATGACACAATGCAGTGGATTCGCCCGGATATTTCGACGATCTGTATTGGTATGGCGGCCTCAATGGCGCAGGTGCTCCTATGCGCCGGCACAAAAGGCAAACGCTATGCGCTCCCGCACTCACGCATTATGATGCACCAGCCATCGGGCGGTATGCAGGGGCAGTCGGTTGAGATGGAAATCCAGCTGAAAGAAATGCTAAGAATTCGCGAGATGCTATACCAAATCATCGCAAAGCACACAGGCAAAGACATCAAGACAATTGAAAAAGATGCTGACCGCGATAACTTCATGTCGCCTGAGCAGGCAAAAGCGTATGGCCTGATTGATCGTGTGATGGAGCGTATCCCTGATGAAATTCTGGAAGGAACGACCAGCACACCGAAAATTGGTGAGCCGCGCAAAGAAGAAGGCGGTGGCCCAAGTACAGATCCGAAGTAATTGACTCGGATTCCTAACTTTTTAAAAAGATTCCCTCCTTGTTTTTTTAAAAGCAAGGAGGGAATTTTTGTAAGTTTGCAGTTCATTTTTTTTAAGCTTAAAAAATTGTCATTGCGAGCGAAGCGTGGCAATTGCAAATACTGCAAATGCGTTATACTGTCTTTGCAGTTGCTTCGTCGAGGACTTCTCGCAATGACGGACGTAAAAATTTATTCAGAACAAGACTTTAAAAATAGATTATGGCAAAAAATAGTACACATCAGCCAGAAGAATTGACCTGTACATTCTGCGGGCGTTCATCCAGCGAAGTGACGAGCTTGATAGCAGGGCCTGACGTATATATCTGCGATATTTGCGTGCAGAATTCGGTGGAAATTCTTCGCAGCAATGCTTCAAAAGCGACACGCCGTGATATTGGCTCGCTCCCCCGCCCATCTGAAATCAAAGGAAAATTAGACGAATATGTTATCGGGCAGGACTTTGCAAAGCAAATTCTCTCGGTGGCTGTCTATAATCACTACAAACGCATCCAGGCACAGGACTTAGTCGGCGCATTTGACGAAGTAGAAATTGAAAAAAGCAACATTCTCATTCTCGGCCCAACTGGAACTGGGAAAACCCTTCTGGCACAAACGCTCGCGAGAATTCTTGACGTGCCATTTGCGATTGCTGATGCTACAACACTGACGGAATCGGGTTATGTAGGCGACGACGTCGAAACGATCCTCGTTCACTTACTCCAAAACGCAGATTACAACGCAGAGCGGGCTGAACGAGGCATTATTTATCTTGATGAAATTGACAAAATCTCTCGTAAGAGCGATTCGGCCAGCATTACACGCGATGTTTCGGGCGAAGGTGTGCAGCAAGCACTTTTAAAAATATTAGAAGGAACTGTTGCAGGCGTTCCACCTCGCGGAGGGCGGAAGCATCCCGAGCAGCCACTTGTGTATATCAATACGCGCAATATCTTATTCATCTGCGGCGGAGCATTCGAAGGTGTAGAGAAAGTTGTTGCAAAGCGTATGCGCAGTGCGACAATTGGATTCAGTTCGGATACATCTACAAAGCATGTTGAGGAAAGCTTAGATCTTCTCCAAAAAGTGGAGCCGGATGATCTACTTAAATTTGGATTTATTCCTGAATTAATTGGACGTTTGCCGGTCATCGCACCGCTCAATCCACTGTCAGACGAAGCCTTTATGGATATCCTTGTGAATCCGAAAAATGCGATTGTAAAGCAATATAAGAAACTCTTTTTGCTCGAGGGCGTAGAGCTGGAATTTGAAGAAGATGCTTTAAAAGAAATCACCAAAAAAGCAAAGGCCCGGAAGACAGGTGCCCGCGCACTCCGTGGCATCATGGAAGAAATCATGTTGCCGATCATGTTTGCGCTGCCGGATAAACGCTATGTGCGCAAATGCACAATTACACAAAAAGTAGTGACAGAAGGTGCCGAACCGATTTACCAGGTAACACAGGAAGAGCAGAAGAAGGTTGGGTAGCTTTAGCGATCTAATTAAAAAACTTTCAACCAGCCTTAAAAAATAATTATGTTTTTCTGAGCAAGTTATAAGTTAGTTTTTAAAAACAATTTTGCCATTTCAAAAAAAAGTGGTAAATTGCAAGTCTCTTTAGAATACGCCAGAAATTTTTCCCTAAATATATCGGTGCAGACATGTTTGCAATAGTTGAAATTGCTGCTCAGCAATTTAAAGTACAGCAGTCGGACGTAATCAACGTTCCGCTTTTAAAAGGAAACGTCGGCGACGCCGTTGAATTCGGTAATATCATCCTTGCAGGCGACGGAGATAATCTTTCTATCGGCCTTCCTAATGTAAAGGGATCAGTTCATGGCGAGATCGTCGCTCATGGCAAAGCTGATAAAGTGCTTGTATTCCACAAGAAACGCCGCAAAGGATACCAGAAGCTAAATGGCCATCGCCAGAACTACACACGTATTAAAATCACTGACATCAAATTATAACATTATAATTCGAGAGAGCTAAGAAAATGGCACACAAAAAAGGGGGCGGCTCCACCAAGAACGGCCGCGATTCAAACCCGCAATATCTTGGCGTAAAGCGCTTCGGTGGCCAGCTTGTAAATGCAGGCACGATCATCGTTCGCCAGAATGGCACGAAGTTTCACCCAGGCAATAACGTTGGTGTGGGCAAAGACTACACTCTTTTCTCGCTAATTGATGGCGCAGTGAAATTCGAGCGCAAAGACAAATACCGCACAAAAGT